>CAZJRI010000037.1:27674-37205 GCA_964548025.1 uncultured Pseudomonadales bacterium | reverse complement strand
ATTGAATACGATTCCAGTGCACTTGAGTTGATCCACGATGATACGGGGATTACAGGACTGAAAATCAAGCAACGAGGGAAAACAACGATCCTGAACTGTCGTGCGGTTGTACTTGCCAGTGGAGGCTTCGAAGCCAATAGCGAGTGGCGAACTCGTTATCTTGGCCCAGGCTGGGAATTGGCGAAGGTTCGTGGTACGCGCTTTAACACTGGCGATGGTATTAAAATGGCGATCGAGGCCGGTGCCGCAACAAAGGGGAACTGGTCAGGCTGTCATGCCGTGGGCTGGGACAGAAATGCACCTGAATTCGGCGATCTGGCTGTTGGAGACGGTTTCCAGAAACATTCCTACCCGCTTGGCATAATGGTTAACGCCGAGGGCAGGCGCTTCGTGGACGAAGGAGCTGATTTCCGCAACTACACCTATGCCAAATATGGTCGCGAGATCCTGATGCAACCTGAACAGTTCGCCTGGCAGGTTTTTGATTCGAAAGTGGAGAAATTACTCAGGGATGAATATCGGATCAGACAGGTAACAAAGGTATCTGCTGATTCACTTGATGAACTCGCAGCCAAACTGGAGGGAGTGAATCAGGAAGTTTTCAAAAAAACAGTAGAGGAATTCAACCAATCAATCGACAGTTCGGTGCCTTTTAACCCAACAATTAAAGATGGGCGTAAAACCACCGGTCTGTCCGTAGACAAATCAAATTGGGCAAATGCCCTCGACACCCCCCCTTATATTGCCTATCAGATCACCTGCGGCATTACTTTTACTTTTGGCGGACTAAAGATAAACAATAACGCAGAAGTCATTGATGAGGATGGCTATATAATTCCCGGTCTGTATGCCGCCGGTGAGTTGGTCGGTGGGCTGTTTTATTTTAATTATCCTGGCGGAACAGGTCTCACTTCCGGGGCGGTATTCGGTAAAATTGCCGGTACCAGCGCAGGCGATCGAATGAAGAAGATAAATCAATGAACATCGATGACAATCACCCGGCCCCCAAATGTAACCTGTTGGCCCATTGGCTTGGTCGTTTCATTATAAAAATAACAGGCTGGAAAGTGGCTGGCGAGGTCCCCCAGAGTCAAAGCATGCTCATAATCGCCGCACCCCATACCAGCAATTGGGATCTGTTTTATCTTCTCGGCGCCGCATATACATTTCGGCTACAGATCCACTGGCTGGTCAAGAACAATCTGTTTATCCCCGTGGTGGGCCAGGTACTGTCGTTTCTGGGTGGGATACCGGTCGATCGTTCCAAGAGCAATAGCCTGGTTACCACACTAGCTGATCGTATCAAAGCGTCCGATGGAATTTCGCTGGTTGTACCACCAGCAGGAACCCGAAAATACACCGACTACTGGAAGTCGGGTTTTTATCGAATCGCTCAGGAAGCAAATATACCCATAGTCTGTGGTTATCTTGACTACACAAAAAAAGAAGCAGGGCTGGGTCTCTCATTTTATCTGACAGGCAATTTAAAGGAGGATATGGACAGGCTAAGAGAATTCTATGAACCACTCAATGCAAAATACCCAGAGAAAAGGAGTCGTATGCTACTAAGAGAGGAAGAGGAAGACGATAACGCTTCAGGGTAAGTAGATAGAAAACGCAGCACCACCGAGCCCGTCAGAACTCTGTGATTTGATCCAGCCAGGATTTCCCTTGTTTCGATGCGCTTTTGCCACCTGCTCCGCGAAATACAAGCCGAGTCCCGTACCTCTTCTGTCTGCCATAGATTCTTTGTCAGTACCTTCTGAAATACCGGTAGCGGTAGCCGCAAATCCAGGTCCATCATCCTCAACCGATATCACAACTCCCCCGGTTTCTCTGGCTGCCTTTAGCAGAATCCGGGATCTGGCAAACTTTATACTATTATGGAAAGCATCCGAGACGACTGATCGAACCAGGTTCTCATCGAAATATCCGACAAGGTCAGGGTCACATTCTATAGTTGCATCAAGATTCGAAGGCTTGTAGGTAATGCAGGCAGAGAGTAAATCAGCCACAAAGACTTCCTGGCCGGATACAATTTTGTTTTGGTCCAACCGATAAAGCCCAAGCAAGGCGACCAGTTCTTCGTTGACATCCATCAATCCACGCTGAATGTCGTTACCAGTCTCACGCACCTTCTGGTCCGCGGAACCTGACAACTGTTCAACGACAGATGAAATTAGCTGCAACTTGTTCTTTACGTCATGAACAGTACTGGCTAATCGTGAAGTAAGATCCATCACGCGACTATATCAAGTATGTCTACTCATTATAGTCGCGTAATTTACAGTCGCATAAATCGAGGTGAGTTCGAGAAAACCGATTAATCGAAAACAATTACACTTCGAGCCACTTCACCCGTTTTCATATCTGCGAATGCATCATTGATATTTTCCAGTGAAATACGCTTCGATATCATCTGGTCGAGATGCAATTTACCCTGAAGGTAGAAATCAATGAATCTTGGCATATCGACGCGGAAGCGATTTGAACCCATCATCGAACCCTGAATTTTCTTTTCCTGGAGAAACGCCGAACCCATCAATTCAATCTTCACGCCAACGGGAATCATTCCAATGATGGTAGCTGAACCTCCAGGCTTTATCATGCTGAATGCGTCTTCAGCAGTTTGTTTCAAGCCAATCGCCTCGAATGAATACTGAACACCGAGCCCATCAGTGAGTTCACGAACCTGTTCTACGGCATCACCTTTACTGCCATTGACCGCATGCGTTGCCCCAAACTCCTTGGCCATTTCAAGTTTCGAGTCGACCATGTCAACAGCGATAATTTTACCTGCGCCAGCTAATGCTGCACCATTTACACAAGACAACCCAACGCCGCCACAACCGATCACTGCGACTGAGGAGCCTGGTTCTACACCCGCCGTATGAAAGACTGAACCAACACCCGTAGTTACCCCACAGCCGATTAAGGCTGCACGATCCAGTGGCATATCCTCTCGAATTTTTACCAATCCATGTTCGTGAATGAGCATCTGTTCAGCAAACGACGACAGATTGGCAAACTGGTGAACAATACCGCCCTCTTTGGAAAGTCGCGGTTCATCTTCATGGCCACGTCTGGTTTCAGCACTCGAACACAAAGACATATGACCGGTTAAACAACTCTCGCAGTGGCCACAAAATACAGATAAACATGTAATTACATGGTCACCTGGCTGTACGTAGGTGACATCTGAACCGACCTGCTCGACGACGCCTGCTGATTCATGTCCCAGCACCATCGGTGATTGTCCTGGATACAAACCCTCAATAAAGTGTAAGTCACTATGGCAAACTCCCGCTGCTGAGGTTCGTACCAGGACTTCTCGTGGCCCTGGTTTTGATATCTGAATATCTTCTATTTCTAGCGGTTGCCCAACTTCTCGAAACACTGCTGCTTTCATTTAGTTCCCCTGATTATTCCCATACTTGGTAACCCGACCAATATACCTCAAGCTTGATACCACAACCAATCCCCTATACCGTTACTTGTAAAGGATACTTCATCAGGGTATTTGCGATATCAGCCTGCCCTGTACAAATTAGGAGCGGTTAGTACTCTGAACCTATTCTGGTCCGGCAGGAACTGATATTCACTTATGACGATTCTGGTAACGGGTTTCACTCCCTTTGACAATCGAACCATCAATTCTTCATGGATTGCAGCAACTAGCACCACGGATTCTATTCAACTTGAAATTCCAGTGGTCTGGGGGCAACCCGGTGTCTACCTTGAAGATGCAGTTAATCAACATGAACCCAATATCATCATCAGCATGGGAGAGGGTCGCGAAGGATGGTTTGATATTGAGACTGTCGCCAAAAACGTGCGGAATCACCGATTGGACAACAAGGGTCAGTTTCCGACAGGACCAATCCTTAAGAACGGGTGCGAGCGAAGGTCAGCCAGCATCCGGGCGAAACAACTCCACAGCCGATTATCGTCAGAGGAGATTCCTATCAGAATTTCTGAAGACGCAGGTGGATTTATTTGTGAAGAGACTCTGTACATGCTCGAAACGATGAGATCAGAGAATAGGTCAATCGAAACTGTCGTATTCGTGCATCTGCCGCCCTATGGCACGCCACTTTTATACAGAAATGAACCCAGGATTTGCGATAGCGCAGTACTGTCAGATTTTTCCAACCATCTGATGACCAATGTTAAGCTCATTAATCGCGAGGACAGCGAGGCAGGTGATTAAATCAGTGTACATGCGTTTTCTCTGGAAGATCACTTCGCAAGACCTTGAAAAGAATGGATAATGTACAATGTTAGATAATGTACAATGTTGATAGAAAAACAAAAAATCAGGAGTTTCTATGCAGTGCCCTAAATGCAACTCAGCCATGGAAGAGCAGACACTAAGTACTCTACAGGGAAAGATCACGGTTGACAGATGCACCAGTTGCAAAGGATTGTGGTTCGATATTGGTGAAGCCGAAGCATTAAAAGAAAAGTGGATGTCAGATCATGTTGATAGTGGTGACCCGGATCTAGGCAAAAAGCAGAACAAGATCAGGGACATCAATTGTCCGCGATGCGGAAAAACGATGGACAAGCTGAGTGATCCGGTACAATCACACATCGAATACGAGGCATGTGCCGACCACGGTATGTACCTCGATGCGGGCGAATTTACTGACTATAAATACGAAACGCTGATGGATATTTTCCGAGATTTCATTTCCCTGGTAAAAAAGAAAAAGACCAGTTAGTCAAGCCGGTTATTACCGTTTTCAGTCGGCCATTTATCTATGGCCGACTGATTCCGTAAATCTTACCGTCTTTAGTGCACTCCACCATCGACAGCGAGTATTGCACCCGTTGTGAAACTGGCCGTGTCGCTTGCGAGGTATAGTGCCGCACCAACAACCTCTTCGGGTTGACCACCCCGTTTCATGGGTATTCTCGGTACACTGTTTTTCTCGAAAGCTTCCATATCCCAGGCCTTGGATATGTCAGTGAGAAACGGACCTGCCATAATGCAGTTCACTCTCACTTTGGGTCCCAGTGCATGCGCAAAAGAACGGGTTATCGCATTAAGACCCGCTTTCGCTGCACCATAAGGTTCAGAATTCGGACTCGCATTCACCGCTGCCGTACTGCTGACATTGATGATTGAACCACCGCCTGTTTCATTCATCTTTGCGCCGACCAATGCACTCAGTCGAAAGGGTCCTTTCAGGTTCACTCCGATGACCTTATCAAACAGATCTTCAGAGACCTGATCGAGAGATGGGTACAACGGAGACATACCTGCATTGTTTACCAGCACATCAATCCTGCCAAATCGCTCAATGACCGCATCGACCATCTCACCCAGTTCATCCCAGTGCCCCACGTGGGCAGCGTAGGGCAGCGCTTCGACCCCCAATGCCTCAACCTCTCTTGCCGTCTCCTCACAACTCTCTAATTTTCTGCTCACTATTGCGACATTCGCGCCTTGTGAGGCAAAGCCCAATGACATCGCTCTTCCCAGGCCTCTGCTTCCACCTGTGATGACAACAACCTTGCCAGACATATCGTAAAGTTTTTCCATTGCGCTTCCCATTTATGCTTCGATTCAAAACAGCGTTATAATTAGCCCTAATGTACCTTACCTACAACGAGGAATCACTGCCAGGTGGATGATCTAATTACAGCCAGGTCCCGGCACAGGGTACGAGTCCTGGGTCAAATACTTGGTGAAACCATGACCGCTCAGCACGGTCAGGAGTTCCTCGACAAAATTGAAGAGATCCGTCTGCTTGCAACGGTTAGAAGGCAGGATGAATCATCAGAGAATAATCTGCTGCAACACGTACTCAAATCGCTGGATGACGACCATCTAATATCAGTTGCACGGGCTTTTAATCAATTTCTTAATCTGACAAATATCGCCGAACAGGCTGAAACCACTGATGAGCGCACCGTACCCTATCCTTCAGCCTCCTACCTGAAAGATGTTTTTGACCGATTGATCAGCAACAACATCGATCAGGAGAGAATCATTGAAACGGCAACCAATATACGCTGTGAACTGGTATTAACAGCACATCCAACGGAAATCACACGAAGAACTCTCATTCAAAAATATAACCGAATTGCCACGGCACTGGATGTGGTGAACGAAAAAGACAGCCTCAGCCCGACGGATCGAATTGAACTGGAAAGACTGATTGCAGAAGTCTGGTACACCGATGAAATCAGAACTGAACGTCCAACACCTGAAGACGAAGCAGTTTGGGGATACGCCGTCATCGAACATTCATTCTGGGATGCAGTACCAGTTATCTGGAAAGGACTCGATCAGCTACTCATGGATAGTACAGGCACCCGACTGCCACTTTCAGCCACCCCGATAAGGGTTTCTTCGTGGATGGGAGGAGACAGAGACGGAAATCCCAACGTTACAGCAGCAGTGACGGAAGAGGTCATCAACCTCGCAAGATGGATGGCTGCTGATTTATACCTTCGGGATATCGATGAGCTATTGTCACAGTTGTCGATGACCCACTGCAATGAAGAAATAAGACAGCTATGCCAGGAAGAAACTCATGAACCCTATCGGGTCATTCTGAGAAATATTCGAGACAGTCTGACTGAAACCCGCCGATGGTCGATAGCGGAAATCGAACCTGGCGACAATATTATCCTCAGCAGATCGCAGTTATTCGAACCACTCTATGCCTGTTATAAATCACTACACGAATGTGGCATGGAAGTTATTGCAGAAGGTCTTCTAAAAGAGACTCTTGTCAGGGTATCAACCTTTGGGGTTACGTTAGTGGATCTCGACATTCGACAAAACGCCGAGAAACATACCGAACTACTGAACGAATTGACCGAATATATTGATCTCGGCAGCTATACAAGCTGGCCAGAGAGAGCAAGGCAGGATTTTTTGCTGGCAGAACTCGACAGCAAACGACCGCTCATTCCTGAATCCTGGAAACCTGGCCCCGAAATTCAGGAAACGCTGGATACATTTCGCCTGATATCAACCTGCCATGCAGAAGGTGTTTCAAGCTATATCATTTCCATGGCAAAAAATCCCTCTGACGTTCTGGCTGTGGTTCTGCTTCTTCGAAAATGCGGGGTTGACTGGAAAATACCCGTTGTACCGCTTTTTGAGACTCTGGACGATCTGGAAAACTCTGCCTGGACCCTGGAACGACTCTTGCGTATTCCATGGTACACCAATTATATCGAGGGGCATCAGCAGATAATGATTGGTTATTCTGATTCCGCGAAAGATGCAGGACAAATGGCTGCTGCCTGGGCACAGTATCGCGCCCAGGAAGACCTGGTTGTCGTATGCGAGAAATACGGCGTTGATCTAACACTCTTTCACGGTCGCGGCGGCACTGTTGGTCGAGGCGGGGCTCCGGCAAGGGATGCAATCTTATCCCAGCCTCCGGGAAGCGTAAAAAACGGTATGCGAGTCACTGAACAAGGTGAGGTCATAAGATTCAAGTACGGCTCACCCGCCCTCGCTCTTGTCAGCCTTGATCTGGCGCTCAGTGCAACGGTGGAAGCAACTCTGCTGCCGCCACCCAAGCCAAGAGAGAACTGGCGTCATCTGATGGACACGCTGGCTGATATCGCCAGGGACAGTTACAGAGAGACAGTTCAAAACAATCCAATGTTCCTTAAGTACTTTGATCAGGGAACGCCTGAAAAGGAACTGGCCCAATTGGCTCTGGGAAGTCGTCCGGCAAGACGACAGTCCAGCGATGGCAATACTGGCGGCATTGAAGAACTAAGGGCAATTCCCTGGGTGTTTGCGTGGACTCAGAAAAGACTCATGCTACCGGCATGGCTCGGGACAGACCTGGCATTTGATAAGACCCTGGACGTCCGGAGTCTGAATGTACTAAAAGAGATGATCGAAAAGTGGCCTTTTTTTCAGACTCAACTGGATATGCTGGAGATGGTTTTGAGCAAGGCGGATGCTGATATCTCCCGTCACTATGACGAGGTACTCGTGGAAGATGATCTCATGGCAATGGGAAACGATTTCCGCGAGCGAATGTTAAGACTGGTCGATCACGTCAACCGCATGAAAGGCCAGACTTCTCTTCTGGACAAGTCACCTGCAATTCGAAGATCTCTCGAACTGCGACATAAGTACACCGACCCACTTCATTTTTTGCAGATCGAACTCATGTCCCGTTGTCGACACGATCCCGAACAGTCAAGAAAAGAGGTAGACAAGGCACTGCTAGTGACAATTGCCGGTATAGCAGCCAGTATGCGCAATACGGGATAGCAATCAATCACAGTTAACCGAGATCGCACCCGAGGCTGATATTGCCTTTTGTTTTGCCTGCTCGATATCATCCCCCAGTGCCAGAGCAACACCCATCCGACGACGATTGACAACTTCAGGCTTGCCAAACAACCTGATCTGCGTATCCGGTTCAACCAATGCCTTCTCAACATCGTTGAAAGTAATCAGCGTCGAATCACCCTCCACCAGTACAACACTTGACGCTGCCGGTCCAAACTGACGTATGACCGGTATCGGTAGCCCAAGTATTGCCCGTGCATGCAAAGCAAACTGTGACAAGTCTTGCGAGATCATGGTGACCATGCCTGTATCATGTGGTCTTGGAGACACTTCACTGAATATCACCTCATCGCCAGCGATAAAAAGCTCGACGCCAAAAATCCCGAAACCGCCCAGTGCATCCGTTATTTTTCTGGCCATTTCTCTGGCACCCTGAATGGCCTCCTCAGTCATGGGCTGTGGTTGCCACGATTCCCGATAGTCGCCACTTTCCTGTCGGTGCCCGATTGGTTCACAAAATGAAGTGCCATCCTTGTGACGAACAGTCAGCAGTGTTATCTCATAGTCAAATTCCACGAATCCTTCGACAATAACACCGCCAGCACCAGTTCGACCTCCGGATTGTGCATAGCTCCACGCGTTATCGATATCATCTTCTGACTCAATAAGGCTCTGACCTTTACCGGAAGAGGACATGATGGGTTTGACGATACAGGGCAGGCCAATATTGGTCACCGCAGCCTTAAATTCAGATTCAGTATCCGCAAACTCGAATGGTGATGTTTTCAGCCCCAACTCCTGCGCTGCAAGACGACGAATACCTTCTCTGTTCATCGTCAATCTGGCTGCCTTGGCCGTGGGGATAACGTTGTAGCCTTCTTTTTCGAGTTCAACCAGCGTATCTGTACTGATAGCCTCAATTTCCGGGATGATGTAATCAGGATTTTCCTTCTCAATAACCTCCCTTAATGCTTCCCCGTCGAGCATCGAGATCACATGGGAGCGATGTGCAACCTGCATGGCGGGTGCATTGGCATACCTGTCAACGGCGATCACCTCGATCCCGTATCGTTGCAGTTCAATGACCACTTCTTTGCCCAACTCCCCACTGCCACAGAGAAGCGCACGGGTACCAATATCGGATAACGGAGTACCAATAGAAGTCATAACAATTCCTTAAGTGTCACCTGAATACGAGGGGCAGAATATCATTGAATGGTAAGTTAAAAAACCGATCCAGATCATCAGTT
>CAZJRI010000037.1:14786-27664 GCA_964548025.1 uncultured Pseudomonadales bacterium | reverse complement strand
CAAAACGGAATGCCCGGTTTTGGATATATACCATTTAGATACAAGGCTTCTAACTTGAGAAGCGTCCACAATCGGATGCATAAGCGACTCCGGTTATCTGCATGAAGACGATATAAGTCAGGCTTCTAGACAAACTCGTTTTCGACACGAGTCAGCCAATAGTCCGCATCAAAATGGTCATCGCCTAGCAGGTATCTCCAGAACCTGATTCGATTCATGTATTCAAGTCTCCCTGTATCATTCTCGAACCAGGGTTGTGACCTGGTCAGTATTTCATGCAGGTGAGAATCATCCTTTTCTCCTCGGGTCCAGAAAATTGGCCGCTGTTCAAAGTGATCATTCGTCAGGTCAGAATCATCCCATAGCCGCGACTGCCTCTCAGTCGGGCATAACCGGATCTTGAACATATAACGCACCCTGTCCGATTCATTCAGTCCACCGCCATGCCATATACCCATATGCAGGAACAACAATGTTCCCGCCTTGCATACCAGTCGCTGCTGGCCTTTGATATTTTGATATCGACTGATTGCCGCTTCACTGACAACCCTTAGATGCGTACCCGGAATATAGCGGGTTCCACCCATATCGCTGGTAACTTCCTCAGGAAAATACATGATCTGCAGATCGAATGCTTTTCGTGGATCAATCGTTGAATCCTGGTGATTGTGCTGGGAAACCTGACCGGACCTTGAACCTTCAAAAAATCTTGGCGGAAATGTCATATGCAAAAAATGGTGATCAAATGTTGGTTCTCGACCCACCAGGCTCTGAATCGCACCTGCTACCCTCGGCAGGTTAACAATCCGGTGAAGCGCACTCCCCTTCGGATACGCCGTCGAAAAAGGAGTACCGGCGCTTACCACGGGGATTGTGCTGCTTTTCATTACCTGGCCGTAATAGGCCATTGGATTTGATACTTCATCATCTGGTGGCTGTCCGATATCAGTGAGGAACTGCTGGTTGATTTCATCGGGCACTTCAGCTTCCATCTTAAGGCAACCAAGAGAGGCAAATTCGGCCATTTGGGTCGAATTCAATAATTCCACATTCGGATTATGATTATTCACCTGTATTCACCATCTTCTCGAAGAAAAACTCGTATTTCAGATAGTCTGTTTTGAATTCATCGCCGGTGATATGACTTGAAAGTGGACTGGCCTGTATGAGCCGCCATCCATCCCGGAGTGCTTCCAGGCCCGTCCTGTAAGGTGCCTCGTCACTGTCTCCCGCCATATGTCTCTTCTCCCCGGTGCCATCGTAAAATGCCCAGGCAATTACCGAAGTATCCAGGGCTGAACTTGCAGTGTATAGAACCATTACCTGCTGCCGCATCGTTTGCTCTCAATTTTCTGTTCAGTTTTATCTCATCATACAACGGTCAGGTTACTATGTTGATGGTTGAACCGATGATGGGTGAGACGATGATGGGTGAGACGTTGATGGCTGAGATTCGTTGCAATTACCAAAAGTACAAAAAACGAAGGAGGATCTGCCTGCATGCAGGGCTGGACTCGAGACGTAAGTGCAGGTTTGACCTGGCATAGGTTTAGACCGCCATTTTATTCTGAATCCATACAGGGAAAAGACCCAGGCTGATTCTCTAAATAGCCAGGACCTTTGATTTTTAAGGAAAGAAGACCCGTGAAGCAGGTACTTCACGGGTCTGTTTCAATCTTCGTCTACCAAAGACCCCACTTCTGGACTTCGGCTCGACCTACTACCATGTGGTGAACTTCATCAGGTCCATCAGCCAGTCGCAATGTACGCTGTCCGGTATACATGCTGGCAAGTGGCGTCCACTCAGAAACACCTGTTGCCCCGTGCATCTGAATAGCCTGGTCGATGATGTTACATACCTTCTCAGGTACCATCGCCTTCACCGCACTGACATAGACACGGGCTTCTTTATTACCCAGAGTGTCCATCGCCTTTGCAGCTCGCAGGACCATCATGCGCATTGCATCAATTTCGATTCTTGCTCTTGCAACCACTTCGACATTCTTACCCAATCTGATGATGGGTTTGCCAAATGCTTCTCTGGAGCCTGCACGCTTGATCATCAGTTCCAGTGCTTTTTCAGCCTGGCCGATGGAACGCATACAGTGATGGATTCGTCCTGGCCCCAGTCGAACCTGGGATATTTCGAATCCACGTCCTTCACCCAGCAGAACATTCTCTTTAGGTACGCGGACATTGTCGAATTGGATATGCATGTGACCGTGTGGTGCATCGTCGTGACCAAATACATGCATCGGACCCAGAATCTTAACCCCCGGTGTGTCAATGGGAACGAGAATCTGCGATTGCTGTCTGCTTGGTGCTGCATCAGGGCTCGTCTTAACCATGGTGATCATGATCTTGCAACGGGGATCGCCTGCACCTGAGATATAGTACTTCTCGCCGTTAATCAGCCAGTCGTCACCGTCAAGCTCCGCTCTTGTGCTGACATTCTTTGCATCCGATGAAGCCACATTCGGTTCTGTCATCGCATAGGCAGATCTAATCTCACCATTGAGTAAGGGTTTTAACCACTTCTCTTTCTGCTCTTCAGTGCCGACTCTCTCCAGCACCTCCATATTGCCCGTATCCGGCGCACTACAATTCAACGTCTCGGAGGAAAGCGGATAGCGCCCGAGTTCTGCTGCAATGTAGGCATAATCGAGATTGTTCAATCCTTCTCCGGTTTCGGCATCAGGCAGAAAAAAGTTCCACAATCCAGACTCCTTTGCCTTCTGCTTCGCACCTTCCAGTAACTCAAGCTGTCTCGGGTGCCAGGACCAGCGGTCTTCCTTTTCATTATTGAGTTCATAAAATTCATCAACAATGGGTTCTACATTTTCAGTAATGTGCTTCTTGACAGCATCAAACAAAGGCTGTGCTTGTTCAGACATCACCAGGTTATTCAGATCTTCAGCGACATCAGGCATCGTTTCGCTCCTTCATGTTTGGATTCATAAATTTTTTTCGCAGTTGATAATCGTTTTATTTAGCATCCGTTGTCAAATACTTCGACGATATTGGCTATTTAATCACTATGATTGATGTCACCAAACTCAGATATCTTATGTTTGCATGATCGAGGCAACTGCGGCTCAAGGCTACGGACGAGACGCTCGGGTTCAACTACCTCGTCATGAACCACTTAACAGATTTTCAATTTTCTCATCAAGTACCTTACCTCGAATGTGCCACCAGAGTATCTCAATCATCTGGTATATTTTCTGAAAGTACCTGATCCTTTCTACTAATCTCGATTCAAGCGGATGATATGCGCCGAGTAACCGGGTCAGTTGGTTCTCGTCAAGGTTATAGTGTGAAACAAAAACTGCCAGATCATAGGCAGCATCCGAAATACGGGCATATTCCCAGTCAATGACGACTATTCCTGCGGGGGTCAAAAGCATGTTTTCAAGCAGGAGATCGTGATGGCAGACAACAGCTTTAGCTTCAGCAGGCTGACTCAAACCCAGGACCTTTCTATAACAAGCCGCCAGCACCGGGTCAGGATCTACCTGCTGGAAGTAGTTATGAAGGTGTGCTCTTAAATCGAGCGAGGCAATAGATACATCAAGTGCATGAATCCTGGCGAAACACCTGCCAATATCCTCGAGATGAGATGTTGATGGCGACCTTCCCTCTATATATTCCGTCACCAGTATCTCATCCGAAAAATGTGCAATAGAGGGAGCCAATCCGTGAATACCCGCATGCTTCATTACCAATAATTCACTGCCTCTATCGATGCCCACATCGAGTTCCCGGGCATTTAATCTGATTACCCACTGATGAGACCCGTCACTGACGAGAAATGAATGATTACTTATACCGCCCAGTTGAGACTTTATTATCGGTTTCATTTGAGCTGACGGGTTCCAATCCCGCCAACCGTCCAGCGCAATATCTAGGCGCTGACGGATGTCTGACGATAACTCTTCAGCCACGAGAACCACCCAAAGAAAATAATGATGATATAGACTGCAAAAAGCAGAGAGGTGAAATACAGTTCCCGATCGAGATACAGGTATATCGAAACGGAGTCGATCACCAGCCAGTACAGCCAGTTTTCCAGTATTTTTCGTGCAACCATGTAGGTTGTAACAATACTGGACCAGGTTGTGAAGGAGTCCAGATAGGGTAACCTGGCATCGCTTCCCAGATTGAGAAAATGACCCGAAACGACAGTCGCAATTGCAATTAGTGTCAGGGTGATCAGATGATACCGGTATGGCCAAACTGAAACCTGCAACCCTGTATTTTCAGGCCCGGCTCTCGTCCACTCATACCAGCCATAGACAGCCATGCCGATATAATATATCTGCAGGCCTGATTCCATATATAACTTTACCCGCCAGAAGATGAACAGGAAGATAAAGGTTGAAACAAGCGCTGCAGACCAGCAGAGAATATTCTCCCTGACGGCAAGCAGCAGGTAGGCAATCGCCAGAATTACCGCCAACAGTTCCAGTGCAGAATTTTGATTGAACTCACTAACGATGGCGCTGAGGATTTCAGCCATCAGCCAGACCGCGAAGGTCATCCATAAAGAATTTAACGACAAATACCCCTTTGCCGTACTTTTCCCAGCTTATCCGAATTTCATCTTTAAGCAATCCCATCACATCATCAAACTCGCCGAATAACTGTGTGGACAGATCCGTTCGAATCACAGCAATATCAGGATGCAACTGGATTCTGTCAATAAACTCCTGGATCGCTGGTATATATTCATCAGCCAACGGATAAAGGCTGATATCAACTGTCATTTTCATAGATTGTTCCCTGTTTCTTCAAAGCTATACTTTTATTTGTCAGGCTTGAATGCATTATAAAGTTGCAGACCAGCAATCAGTATTGCAGCATGATAAAATTGTTAGTGGTCAGCGCTAATTGCCTACAACGAAGAAATTCTGACTGACCCCTTGTTGCCACAACTGCTGATCTGAATCACGATCTAAAAACTGAACTTCGTTGTTACGCCATAGGTACGTGGCGCCCCATACTGATAATAGGGTTCGGTCGCGTAGAGTTTTCTTGGATCGTTACCGAAACTGCCGAATCCTCGAACAATCACCTCTTCATCATTCAGGTTTCTACCCCAGACTGTAATTTCCCACTGATCAGTTTCATAGCGCAGGCTGGTATGAACCAGCTCATAGGAATCGGTTGTAGCTTCATGTCTGGGTGAGAGGTCAAATTCATCCTTACCTTCAACATCCAGGGTATAGGTAAGATTTTCGAATAGCTGAAATTGCCCACCAATAGCAAATTGATATGATGGCGCATGAGCCTGGTCATGGCCGTCGAGATCTACTGCAACTGCATTGGCTGGATCTGCATTGACATGGGTGAAACTCAGGTAATCCTTGAACTCTGATTCGAGCAGTCCGACATTGGCGTATAGGCTTAGACGATCTGAAGACTGCCAATTCAATTCCAGTTCGACACCATAGTTCGAACCTTCGGCTGCATTATCGAAAAAGTCCGTGAAGGAACATGGACAATCTGTCCCTGCGATGGGTTCAACCAACGATTGTTTCACCTGAACATCATCACGAATCTGGTAAAAAACAGCTATCTGTGCCTTAAGGCTACTATCCAGCCACTCCCCTTTGATACCAGCCTCCAGATTCCACATATCTTCTGTATCAAATTCTCTCGCCCGGCTGGCAAGGCCCGGATCACTGTTGACCCCACCTGCCTTGTAGCCTCTTGAGATCAAACCATATATCAGTGAATTGTCAGACAGTGTAGCTATCAGCGCCAATCTGCCTCCCCACAGATCTTCGTCGGTATCATGCCGGATACCATCACTGTCATCGTAATCTGCTTCTCGTCGTTCGAATCTCAGTCCGGCTGAAATGCTCAGCCTGTCTGATAAATCCGTATCCAATTGTCCGTAGACAGCAATATTACGGGTATCGAACGAACTGGTGAAATCACCTGCGGCAAAAGTATATTGTCGAAGCAATGAAACATCCTGATCGCGAAAATATGCGCCTAGAACCCATGCTGTGCTGTCATTGAACAACCGTCCACCTTCCTGAGAGACAAGTCGCAAGTCAAAGGTCGCGTTCTCACGATCACGCATGTAATTGTCAAACGACGAATATTCCCAATCAAATCCCCAGGAAGCAAAATCACAGTCTGTACCATTGCATAAACCAACGTAGCTCCAGTCTTCGTCGTAACCGTATTCGAGATCGCTATCAGCAAAACTCGCCATCGCAACAACGTCGAATTGATCGTTTGTCTGCCATGTGGAATTAATTGATACCGCAGTGGACTCCTGCCGGTCATGACCCGGCTGATCAGACAGGGTATGGCGGGTGTTATCGAGAGAAAATGCATCGTAGCCATTGTCTGCATCGACATAGACAACGGTAAGATCAACTGTCCAGTCATCATTGATTTGCGCATCTAACTTACCCCGAAGCGTCAGCTCGTCAATGTCATCTGTATCATCCTTTCCGAGAAAATCATTGCGGATAAAACCATCGCTGCGATGTTCCTGCACTGCCAGTCGATACCCGAGTCTGTCGTTAAGCGGGCCACTGATTACCCCCCCGAAAGTCTGGAGCCCATCAGCGCCCATCGAAGCCTCAAGGCTACTTGTATGCTCTAACGTCGGCGCATTTGACTTGAGATTTATCATACCCGCGAGTGCATTCGCGCCGAACAGGGTCCCCTGGGGACCCCTTAATATCTCTATCTGCTTCAGGTCCATCGTCGTTGCAGCACCCCCAATCCCACTGAAGTCGATACCGTCGATGAGGATACCGACGGATGGATTCATGGGTTCAATGAACTGACTGCGTTCGCCGATGCCGCGAATCTGTATGAAGCGACCACGGGACGCACCACTTGAATAATTAACATTGGGAATGAGGTTCAATACCTGCTCTAGGTGACGTGCCTGTCGGTGAGCAATTGAATTCGCATCAATTACGCTGATGCTGCTGGCAGCCTCCAGTATCGACACATCCCTGAAGTCGGCTGTAACAATGATCTCCTCTATTTCATCAGAGGATAAGGCTAACAAGGGGGCTGCAATCAGCCCAATTAGAATAAACAATTTGATTTTCATGAGTCTCTCCAAATTAAGTAAGAGACCCGGTATTAGAAGACGTGGTGAGAAGTGAAGGGCACCCTTTTCCTACGCCGGTACTAACCGGATCAGGTTCTAGGGTTACTGTCAAAGCAGAATCTCAGGTCTATCGACCACCCCTAAGGAACGGAACCGAGTATAACACTATTAGAGAATATATCTGCAATCTCTTGATGCTGAGAGACTCTTATTTCATCGCATAGTTTTGCGTTCACTCATCGCTCAATCGGTGCAGAAATTTCGTATTCAAAACCGCTGAGGTCTAATCAGGCAGTCTTGGTCTTGTATTGCTATGAATGCGCAAGCCAGTCACTTCGTCTTTTTTATTCGTCACAAATACCCACCGTTCACGTTCTTCACCTTCCCTCGTCAACCTGACGAATGTATCTCCTTCGACATACTTGAGCCTCCCAACATCAACAGACCTGCTCGGTAGTCGAATCACCGCCAGTTGATCGCCCCACTGACGAACTGCACTTTCACCTCCCCAGACATTGCCGCCATAGTTGCCCTCATATCGACTGAAGTCAGGCAACTGATCAGATGACTCCGGTGCCTTAATCGCCTTTTGCAACGCACTGCCAACAACTTTTAACAACTCGGTTGTAATACTTGCTGCCGGACCATCAGCCGCATTGGTTAATGCTATCGCCGCTATCTTGTACCGGGGCACCATCGCCAGGCTGGTGATATACCCCGGACATGCACCACCGTGCCCGACTATTGTCTGACCCTCAGCTTTTCTCACGTTAAATCCGATACCCCAGGTGGTCTTCCAATCAGATTCTACCCAGTGCACCCGGTGCATCTCACGCAACGTGTTGGGAGAAAGAACACTCGAATCTTTCCCGGTAATCGTACGGAAATTCCAACTGGCAAAAGTACCGAGGTCCTTCACGGTGCTGGTGAACCCTGCAGCAGGTGTGATGCCCTTTGTATAGAACGGTTGAACCTCGCTTCGTTCACCCCCTCTGCTGCGTCCGGTATACCCTACCGCCATTTGTTTACCGTGTAGCTTCCGTGGAAAGTATGGCTTTGTATCTCGAAGGCCAATCGGACTTAAAATGTCTTGCTCGACATAGTCCATATAGGGCAATCCCGCAGCTTTTTGTAAAATCTCCCCAGCTAGCGTCAATGCCAGATTGGAATACTGGAAGTAGGTGTCGGCTGGGTAAAGGGTTTGCTGCTGTTCGAGTTTCTCGATCATTTGATCGCGACTGGGAAAGGGAAATCCATCACCTCCCCAATATTCAAAATCAGACTCGCGAGGCAGACCCGACGAATGTGTCAGAAGTCCAAGTATGCGAGCCGGACCGGCTTCTTCATGTTTCTGTTTGATATCAAACCAGTTCAGATGTTCTGCTACCGGATCACGCAAGGAGAGTTTACCGGCATCACGCATCTGCATCACACCGATACTCGTGAATAGTTTGGAGATGCTGCAAATACTGTAAATCGTGTCGAGATCAGCAGGTAGCTTCTTTTGAAGATTCGCATACCCATAACCGTTGGCATAAATGAGATCCTGATCCACCACAAAACCAATCGAGATTCCTGGTACTTTCTGGTAATCCCTCACACCGTCAATCCAGGCATCCATAATTGAGAGTGCACCCTTCACTTCAGGATGGGCTTTTATGTCCGGTTTGTGTTCACCTCCAGCAACCAGGGGGAAAACAAGAAAAAGAATAACGCTAACGATAAGATGGATGATTTTCATTCAAAGCACCTCTGCCTGACTGGAGGAGTTAATTGTTATATTCGGATCATAAAAGTGATCTATCGTAGAAACTCATTTCTATTTAATGACGTCCTTATCGCGCAGACTGTTTAGCATCTCGCCATCGAGTCCCAGCATTCCACCCAGAACAAGGTCGGTATGCTGACCGTGATGCGGTGGCGAGAAAGGTTCCTGTACAGGCGCATTAGTGAATTTGAAGGGCGCGCCGAGTAATTTACTTATCCGACCATCCTCTTCTGTGATGGTCTGTACCATATCTCTGGCAGCCACCTCATCGGACTCAAGCGCTGCATCCAGAGTGCGGACTAATCCTGCCGGTAAATGGCGCATTTGAGACAGCCACTCCTCTGCAGGTTTAGTAGCAAAGATTGCTTCGATTATTGACTTTAGTACCGGCCTGTTCTTACGCCGCTGTATCGCATCCACAAATCGTGGATCATCAGCGAGTTCCGGACGTAGAAGTACATCATTGCACAGTTGCCTGAATAGTTTATTCGAAGCCACAGCCATGTAGATGGGTTCGCTCGCGGTCTGAAACAGATCAGTTGGTGTACCGTGGATATGCGAATTGCCTGCACGAGTCGGCAGTTGACCGGTCGCAAGCCATGTCAGGCCCATATTACCGAGTGCCGCGATCGAGGTATCAAGCAATGCCAAATCCAGATAGTCACCTACACCGTTCTTAGCCCGTGCCATCAATGCTGCACAGACTGCTGTTGCGGCATGGGAGGCAGTTAATGTATCGATCAATGACAATCCTGTGCGCATCGGGGATCCATCAGTTTCTCCGGTCAGTTCCATCATCCCTGATTCGGCCTGAAGAACCGGGTCAAATCCGGGTCTGTCGGACATCGGTACACTTGCCCCATAGGCCGATATTGAAACATAGATCAGTTGCGGGTACTTCGCGCAGAGTTTCTCATTGTTGAGACCAAACCTATCCATGACGCCCGGTCGAAAGTTTTCGACAAGCACGTCACAGTGACCGGCGAGATCAGAGGCAAGCTCACGACCCTCTCGCGTCTTCAGATTCAGCGCAACACTTTTCTTGCTACGGTTAAACGCCATAAAGAAAGGGCTTCTCGCAGGATTACCTTCACTATCAAATCCCCTGACTTCATCACCCGTAACCGTGTTTTCCACCTTGATCACCTCAGCACCCAGATCTGCCAGTTGCTGCGTACAAAGCGGTCCTGCAATAACGCGGGAGAAATCCAGGACTCTTATACCCGAAAGCGGCGTCACCCCTGCAGTTGTCATCTAACCATCCTCAAATGCCCCGTCTTATACCAGTGTACGGGAGAGCACTATCGAAATAAAATACAGCCCTGAGCCGCTCTTATAAACTGCCCTGAGCTGCTCTTGTAAAAAGCCCTGAGCTGCTCTTATTAACAGCCCTGAGCTGCTCCTATAAACAGCCCTGAGCTGCTCTCGTAAACAGCCCTGAGCGACGCCTCTATACAACCTTGCGATAAGTACCAGGAGTATTTACAGCAGGAAAGTGACAAGAAAGCAGACTTCAGGCTAATATCGAAGCCTGACGAGACAAAAAATACAAAAATACGACATTCATCTCCGGGAAGGTCGCCATGAAAAACAAAGCTGTCATCTCTATATTCGGATTCATTCTTTCAGTATTTTCAATCAACGCAGCCCAGGCAGAATTTCCAAGAACCGCAAGTGGTAAACCAGATCTGTCAGGCAACTATGACGTATCCAGCCTGACACCCTTCCAGAGACCCAAGAAATATGGTGATCAACTCTTCCTGACGCTTGAAGAAGCAAAAACTATCGAAAAGAAGGCTGCCGATTACCGCCAGGGTCGTGCCCAGGACAGCGCTCCAGACCGGGAAGCACCACCCAGCGGCGGTAATGTGGGTGATTACAACGACTTCTGGTATGAAAGGGGTGATGATGGCTTTGCCATCGATGGGAAATTCCGCACTTCTATCCTTACCAATCCTGAGAATGGGCGCATGCCTCCCCTCACCGAGGAAGGTAAGGCGCGACTGGCAGCACTGCCTCGTTTTGCATGGAAGAATATTGGCGAAGCCTGGTGGCTTGAAACCGGAGAAACACCCTACGATGGACCAGAGACAATGGTATTGGGGGTTCGCTGTATCTACCAACCAACAGCTTCAGTTCCGATTCGACCCCTGCCATACAACAATCTCAAAACGATTGTGCAGACCGATAAACATATAATGATTAACATCGAGTGGATGCACTGGAATCGAATAATACGAGTCGACTCAGCGCATCTACCAACCGAAATGCGTTCACTTTCCGGAGACTCGATTGGCTGGTGGGAAGAAGACACCCTGGTGGTTGAGACGACCAATTTTCTGGATTCACCAGGAGTACCAAGAGATGGTCTTCGGGTAGTGGAACGATTTACGCCAAACAAGCAGGACGGTTTGCTCTACGAATTTACAGTCGAAGATCCCGATTACACAGCACCCTATGGCGGTGAATTAACATGGCCCAAAACTGACCAGCAGTCCTTTGAGTATGCCTGCCATGAAGGCAACTATGCCATGGGTAACATGCTTCGTGGCGCCCGACTATTGGAGAAAGAGTGGCTCGCTGATAAAGCCGGTTCTGGTAGCGAATAGCCAACTTCGAGCGTTATCCGACAGCTCACTTCAAATTTTCTATCAATCACCCTTACTACAGGTACGATTCATGGAAGTAAACTCAGAGGCGCTCCGCCTGTTTCGTCATACTGGTGATCTCATTTTCATTGCAGGGTGCGTTGCAGTCGTTGCATACCGCATTGTCCTGATCAATCGCAGTACCATCGGGCTGGCGTCCGGTCCATAGCTGGAACATTGCCCACAATCCGACAATGAGACTAAAAAAGAGAACCGGGAGAATATAGTCAACCATAATTTATGCAGAACTAAACAAACCGGCAAATCCCATGAATGCCATGGAGAGAATACCGGCAATAATAAGATTCATCGCAGTACCTTCAATCAGCGCTGGTACTTCAGAGAGTTCGCTCTCTTCTCGCAAACCCGCCAATAGTACCATCGCAATCGTAAATCCAAGGCCTGCTCCCAGAGCATAGGTAATTCCTTCCAGAAAACCATAGCCGCGATTGGTCGAAAAAATAGCCAGCCCCAGTATGGCACAGTTCGTCGTAATGAGGGGCAGGAAGATGCCAAGCGCCCTGAAAAGTGCCGGACTCAATTTCTTGATCGCCATTTCAATGAACTGAACTGTACTCGCTATTACAACAATAAAGCTGATCAGCCTCAGGTAAGGGGCATAGGGCAATAAAAACGTATTAAGTACCCATGCGCACAAGGAAGTCACCAACATCACAAATGTGGTCGCAAGCCCCAGCCGAAAGGAGGTTTCCAGGTTGTTGGAAACACCAAGAAAGGGACAGATACCAAGAAAGTAGGTCAGAACAAAGTTGTTAATCAGCAGCGAACTGATAAATATCCAGAAAAGGCCTTCCATTACTGGCCACCCCTGTCGGCTTCTGCTACCTGCTCCATAAAGATTTCTTTCTTTTGGGTCATCCAGTTAAAACAAAGAAGGATCAAACCCAATGTGAGGAAGCCGCCCGGTGGTAGAATCATGATTACCCAGGGTTCCCAGCCCGCACCAAAGAGGTTGATGCCGAACAGCTCACCCGCACCCAGGATTTCTCTTACCGCTCCAAGCGTGAAAAGTGCGAACACAAAACCTGCTGACATGCCCAGTGCATCCATCACCGATGATCTCACTGTATTTTTAGAGGCAAAGGCTTCCTGTCTCCCCAGAATCATACAATTGGCCACGATGAGCGGTATAAATGCGCCCAGTTCTTTATGAACCCCGGGGACAATGGCAAGCAGTGTGTAGTCCGCGACAGTCACGAATGTCGCGATGATAATGATGAAGCATGAAATACGGACCTGCTTGGGAATCCAGGATTTAAAAACAGAAACCAGAAAACTCGATCCAACCAGTACGAAGAGTGTTGCACCACCCATTGCAATGGCATTGATCGCTGAATTCGTTACGGCAAGCATC
>CAZJRI010000037.1:0-14745 GCA_964548025.1 uncultured Pseudomonadales bacterium | reverse complement strand
GTCTCGCCAAAGCCCCTTGATAAACTCTTCGTAATCCTGACTACTGTCCTTGACCATTCCCAAGCTCGCTATTGTTTTCTTGCATTTCTGGTTCACTACCTGCTGTTGGCAGATTCTTCAGCCAGAATGAATTGCTTTCGTTGATAATCCTAACCACCGCTCGTGACGAGATGGTTGCTCCGGTGATGGCATCAACCTGATAATTCGCCCCTCCCCGACCCTTCTTAACTACTTCTATAACCGGTTCGATGAACAGATCTGTAAAGGCCGCAACAAAGACCTCGTCTTTATAAATCTTGTCCCCCAGTCCAGGCGTTTCCCGACTCTCCAGTATCTCCATACCGACTACCTTCCTGGCGCTAGGCTTGTACCCATAAAGTAGTTTTATAGTGTCCTGAAATCCAGGACCTTCACCCGGGATCGCATAACCAACGAAGTTCTTATCGTCGTCATATCCACCGTAGATGGTGTACTCACTCTCTTGTCCCTCACCTAAAGGGACCAGTTTGTCGTTACTCAGACTGAGTTCCTGCATCTGGGTCACACCTGGCAGCACTTTAAAAACTGCTGCTCTCAGTTCTCTCGCCTTGTTTTCGGTGATGGTCGAAAGTGTCCCTTCATAGATGCCAACGATAGCCAATCCGGAAATCAGTCCCGCTATGGCAAGGGTTAATACCAGTTTGATTGGTGGCGGCTCTTCTTCCTGAGCACCATCAGGTTGCGACTCTCGATCTGTGCCAATAATTTCGGTCATGGATTATCACTCCGACCATGTCCGAAAACCCTTGGCTGAGTGAACCTGTCAATCAGCGGCGTTGCTGCATTCATCAATAAAATTGCATACATGACGCCTTCTGGCATACCACCAAAAACACGGATGAGCACCACCAGCAAACCGATTCCGATCCCAAATATCCAGGTACCGAGCGGGGTCGTCGGTGAGGTCACAGGATCAGTCGCCATGTATATCGCGCCAAGCATCAACCCACCGGAAAACAAGGAGAAGAAAGGTGCTGGATATTTCTCAGCATCAATCGAATAAAGAATACTGCTGAAGGCGAAGACCGTTACCATTATGCTGACCGGTATCTTCCAGTCTAGATCGCGCCGGAAGAAAAGGTAGATTCCGCCAAGAATCAGAAGCAATGCACTGGTTTCACCCAATGAACCGGAAGTATTGCCAATAAACAGATCCATGGAGGGAGTTGCGAGTTGATCAAATTTCATCAGTCCAAGCGGTGTCGCGGCGGTGAGCCCATCAATTTCTGTATAAGTGAACGGGAGATCGAAGTTCCCCGGTCGAATGGTCCAGAATGAATCACCCGCCTCTGACCAGGTGGTCATGGCGATGGGGAACGTTGCTAACAGAAATGCCCTGCCAACCAATGCCGGATTGAACAGGTTGTTGCCGAGACCACCCCAGATAGCCTTACCGAAACCGATAGCCACAGCTCCGCCTATGAATGCCATCCACATCGGCAGACCTGCTGGTAGTGTAAGCCCCAGAAACAACCCCGTCAGAATACCACTGCCATCGAGTAGTGTTGCACCACGCTTCTCACTTGGGATAAAAGCAATTTCAGTTAATACAGCCCCCGCGATGCTGGCAAAAATAACCAGAAAGGCGCTGATGCCAAAGTACCACATTGCAGCGAGTGTCGCCGGTGTCAACGCGATCAGCACATCCACCATCGCGCTTGGTGTCGTCATACCCTGACGAACGAATGGGGCATGCCGCAGAAGCAGTTCCGGATCTCTGATTTTCACTTCGGCTTGGCCCCTGAATTCCGCAATTGATCTTTACCGGTTCTAATTAGCTGAACAATCGGAATAGCTGATGGACAGGCAAAGGTACAACACCCGCACTCGACACAATCGAATATCGAATAATCCTCCATTTCCTCAAACATTCTTGCTTTGGCAAGCCTCGCCAACCTCGATGGATTCAGAAAATACGGGCAGGCTTCCAGACACCGCCCACAGCGTATACAAGGATATTCCTTCCGCCTGCTGGACTCTCCTTCTGTAAAGGCAAGGATACCGGAGCAACCTTTGGTAACCGGCGCATCAAGACTTGCAATGGGTTTCCCCATCATCGGGCCTCCCATTATTACTTCCTTCGTCTCATCTTTGAGTCCACCACAAAAACGAAGTGCTTCCCTAACGGGAGTGCCAAGTGGCACGATAAGATTTGCCGGATAGCTGACACCCGGCCCCGAAACTGTGACAATACGTTCAATTAAAGGAGAACCTTTTGTGAAGTAATCTGCTATCGCGACAATAGTACTGACGTTGCTGACATTAACTTCTACGTCACGGGGTAATTGACCAGCCGGGACTTCACGATTGAATACACTTTTTATCAGCATTTTCTCTGCGCCCTGGGGATATTTGACCTCCAGTGCCACCACCCGAACAGGGTCGTCTGCTTTTATATGGCCTCTCAGAACTTCTATTGCTTCCGGTTTGTTGAGTTCGACACCAATAACGATATCCTCAGCCCCAATTTTCCGTCGCACAATTTCAGCTCCCCTGAGCAGTGCTTCGGGTCGCTCAAGCATGAGCCGATGATCGTTTGTCAGATAAGGTTCGCATTCGGCGCCGTTAATAAGCAGATGACGAATTCTCGACCCATCCGGTACTGAAAATTTTACATGGGCAGGAAAGGCAGCACCTCCCATGCCGACTATACCCGCTGATTGAACAGCCTGAATGAACTCATCAACGCTCATTGACTCCCAGTCAATAGATGAATCGGGCTCCAGTTGTTGGGTGGCATAGGCATCTGCCTGAATTTCTATTGCAGGAGAAAAATTTCCATCGAAAACACGAAACTCGCCAACTTCGCTAATTGTTCCGGTTACGGGACTATGCAGAGAAGTAGAAACAAAACCACCAGCCGTGGCAATCAGTTCCCCTCTTTGTACCCGTTGGTTTTTTTCAACCACCGGGGTACAGGGTACGCCGATATGCTGATTCAGCGGCATGACATATCGCTCGACGAAAGGTACCCGCTGAATAGGCAGATCCTGAGTCTGAGCTTTTAGATGCTCCGGATGCACCCCATGCTGAAAGCTTCTGTTGATCAGATTTAGAGGATTGAGCTTAAACATATGGGATCCAATGCTATTCCGTTTGCGAGGGAGCCGAGTTCACAAGCCGTACGAGTTGACTACGAATATTCCCGGCGATATCTGATCTGACACTATCGCCCTGTTCACGCAGTTGTTTCTCATATTCCTCACGCACTGCAGCAATTTCTGCATCGTGTTCGGACTGGACTTCAAGTCTGACCCTTTCTTCAACGTCGGACGTAAACGGCGTCACAGTACCGGCCAGTTCCTGCAATACCTGCCAGGTATCGTTGGCATTTTCGGCGGCTCTAACCAGTTTATCGTCAACCATAAGACGTTTCTCTTCTTCGCCGGATATGACTGAAACAACTGCCGTTTTACCCTTCCTGCCTCTCTCATCGAGATTAATATACTCAGCGAAATCGACAACCTCTTCCTCTGTCACTGGAGAGAAGTAAGCACCGAATCTTTTCTCATTGACCGCCCAATGAGCAAGTGTCACAACAGTATCATCCGGTGCATCAACATCGTTATTAACTACATCGTTGTTTGCTAGATCGTTGGCAGAAATATCCAAACGACTACCATGAACACCAGGCAGATCTGGATTATAACTGAACAGAGGGAATGCCTGGGACTTGACAGCCAGCAGAGCCTGGTCAATTGACAGGCTCGAATTAAACCCATGGCGACCTGGGCTGGGACAATGAATGCGCAGAAACGCCGGGCCAGAATATGAGATGGCATCTGTCATGCTCTTGTGGAAATGATCCGGGTATGCAATCGAGGTTTGGGCTACATAGGCTGACCGGCCTGCTAATGCCTGGAGCCCCGTATGTGAATTTGGATCTTTGGGTTGATCCAATTCAGGTCCAAACGACTGGGCTATACCATAATCAAGTTCTGCGAAAGATATGATTTTAATCGGCAAATCTGAACCAAGTGCCCATAGAACCTGCGCAAGTCCTTCACCCCCGAGGATTTCATCATTGCCCACAATCAACATCGGCGGACAGATCTGACGCTCATCGTCTGTCAGGTCCTGCCACTTAAGCTGATCGAGTTCGGCGAGGGCGAACTCCAATCCTGGCGGATTATCTATTTCAAGACGAGCCTTTCTGACTAGTGCAATTGTATCGCAGGTATCTCGCAAATGCCCCTCAAGTAAACCTGCAGCCATCTGCGGTGTTTGGCCAGAGAAATCCAGCGTAACGGGTGCCTGAAACGAATTATACGGAAACGCCGCTGCCCATTTGGTGATTGTGCCTGGAGCGATAGCCAGCCCGAACCTGGATCGTCCCAATCCCTGCCGACCACTGGTAAGTTTCCATTGCAGGTCATTCAGTCGATTCGCAACTTCAATCAGTCTGCTCAACCTGGCAGTATCGACAGGATTCGCCTCAACAGAGGTTTCAATATTCTTTACCAGATTGCTCAGCTCAACTAACGGTTCTTTAATGCCTTCGACCGTCCTCCCCAATAAATCGAGATCATCATCTTTAAGATTGAACGCCAGTTCCTCTCGCGTCTCACCTATCAATTCGGTTGTCAGTTCAGCGATATCCGTAACAAATTGTGCCATTACCGGCTGCTGATGATATTCAGTCGTAGCGAGTGCCATGCGCATTGCAATCTTCTCACCTGAGCCAGGCTCGGCACCATCACCACCGGCCATACTCATCAGGCAGTGTCTGGAAAGATTAACCGCTGACATATTATCTACATCCGCCGACCCACTGACATGTGCAATTGTCTCTGAGGCAGTATCTGGCGTTGTAGCCCAGGTGCTAAATGTCTTGCGGGCTACATCAACGGTTTCTTTATCCTGAGGTACAAGCGAAATTGCCTCCGCTTCACAGGCTGACTGGCAGATCCCACAGTCCTTGCAGGTATCCGGATTCACAACAAGGGATAATAGTTCACCGCTATCTTTGGTCTTTTCCTCTGCCTGCTGGAAAATAACGTCTGTGACAGCCAGCGGCAGTGAGCCGATTTTTTCACACACCAGATCCAGACCTTCATCCACAGCCTGCTTGCGATCCGGCGCAAGATCGAGTTTTTCACTCAACCACTCGTACTCCTCTCTGAGCACAACTTCAGCATTTGCACCAAGATTCTGTTTCTTGGCTTGACTAACGATGCGAGCCCCAAGCTGATTCGCAATCTGGCGTAAAGAGTCAGCACCGGCAAGCCGAATACCATGATCTATCAGTACCGAAGGTTTGATTGCAACCGGCGCCAACGCGCTATCAGGACATGATGTCCAGCACTTACCACAACCTGTACATTTTTCCATATCAATTACGGGAATCAAATTTCGCTGATCCGTAAAATTCCGGAACGTCGCGCTTAATGGCGCGATCGTACCACTGGCCAGGTAGGGATCACTGGCAAGCTGACTGGTTTCGTTGTCACGATACAGAATCCCAACCTGATCCCAGAAACGAGGCACGCTATCAAACTGATCATCCCTGGCAGTTAACTGCTTCACTGTTGCTGGCGCTGATTCATCTGATTCAGGCATCTCTTCAACCGACTCGGGTAATGTACCGAGATCAATCTGGGCGATGTTTTCAAAGCCTCTCTTGAACCACTCGATTCGGACTTCACGTTCTGCCGGTGCCAGGGAACGTAGTGCATCATCTCTCAGCGAGAAGACTTTTCGTTCCTTTACCTCAATGAGCGGCGATTTCACTATCGCGCCCATCACGGCACCCAATACTGTTTCTTCAAGACAGGTCTGATCGATTAATGTCAGTGCAGGGGCAGAAAGAACCCGGAGAGATCTGCTGCTGACTTCTTTTCTGACCTTCGATACGAAGATTTCCGCCAATCGATTTTCGGACAGTGCTGGTACGACGACGGCTCCGCCTTTACGAAGTCGTTGTAGAATTTCGATATCTATAGGGCTTGCCTTGCCTCGTTCATCAACCGAGAGACAAACAACGTCAAGTGCAGCACTATCACCTGGATCGATCACTTCAGAATCTGAGTAGATAACCGTATCTGCACCTTGTTCGCTCCAGGTACTGCCAGATAACCAGGGTCGCGATCTGACCGTACCATGGTTAATTCGATAGAGAATATCTGCGATATCCCGGGTAATAGAATCATGACCTGTATCCTGACTTCTCAGAACAGCGACCGATACCGTACCCTCAGCAGAAATATCATACTGCTCTTCTTTTGACAGCAGGCCCGTAGTTGAAATGGCGGGATAAGCCCGCATGAGCTGATCATGTAAAACCTGACGCTTCGGATGTATCTCTTTGGTATTAAAATCAACACCCAGATGCAGTTCTGTTGCAAGGCCATCACCGGCTGAAGTTGTCAGCAGAGACAGATCCACTAATCGTAAGGCAGCACCACCAATGCCGTATCTAACTGAATATATTCGGGATGACTGTTGAGGCAGACAATGACTGATCTCACGCACTAGCGGCGTTACAGATCCTGGTGGTGGCAGTTGCCTCTCCAGGACAAAGATATTTGACTTACCTTTGAGCAGGGTTCTGAGCTGCTCTTCCGGAAATGGGCGCAAGCAGGTTAAACCGATAACACCGATATTCGAGGTGGAATCTGCTAGCGTAATCGCTGTTTCGATAGCAGCACCCTCGACAACGAAAACACTCTGGGCGCCATCAATATTGTGCGATATTACGCTCTGATATTGTCGGCCTGTAAGCCGTTCGAAATCATCAAAAGCCTTGTCCAGGGTATCCGTCAGTATGTTCTCAAAGTATTGAGTCTTGCCGGTCGCACCCATCTGGTAACTTTGTGCATCGAAGACTGCGCCTGCAACCACCGGCCTGTCCACATCATGCCATCTGGGTACGGTAAACCGGGTATCTCCAAATAGTAATTTCTGAGCTTCAGTTGGTACGGGTATCAGCGCATCTGCTGGACCAATAAACTGCTTTAGTTGGGTTGGATTGAGAATGCTGACGTCTTGAACGGAGCAGGCTGTCTCATCAGAATCCATCACAACGAGACCAGGTACCAGAGTCGTCTCGGCAACCCGACGGGCAATAAAACTAAAATCAACCGCTTCCTGGGCATTTTTCGCAAAGAGCGTAAAGACACCGGTATCACAGCTCAGATGAAATCCTTCGTGACCACTACCCTTGGTGCTTCCATGTCCGGCCATCGCATTGTTGCTGAGATGAATCACCAACGGTAAATGCCGGCCGGCCGCTGAAAACAGCAGGTCCTGGGTCGAGCCTATATTCTGCCCGGTCAGGAAAGTCGTGGCTCGTTTTCCAGCCAGTGACAACCCCACTGCACTGGCAACAGCTTCCCTTGCACCGCTGGTTGTAATCGAAGACAGGGACTTGTTGAAGATATTGGAGCCGTTTTGATCTATTTGCTCGTCCCACGATTTTTGGAGGCTGGCGTCGCCGCCAAGTACGGCACTTTCACATATAGCAGCCTCGGCAATTGCAACGGCAGTATTGCCGGTAAGTACCGTTCTGATTTCGTCTTCGGCATTGCCGTGCACTGCCGGGACAAAACGCCGGTAGAGTCTTACTGCCATAGCCGTTAAGGCGCCCAACTCAGCCATAGCGCTCTCCTTTTGTATCGAGTTCTTCCTGCTCCTCAAATTGATTTGCTGTCAGCCATTTAATTGAATCCGTGGGACAACGAAAAGTCGCATCTGGTGTGGCTGCAATACCTGTCGAGTAGTCTATGACAGGTAGATTATTCTCCATGGTGATCAATCCCGTGTTGGCGTCAAGCACACACTTTCCACAGGCATCACAGGCAGTCGTACAAAGTATGGTTGCTGCTTCACCCAGCAGTGGGGAATTGCACTGCACAAAAAGTTTCTGGCTGATGGGAAGCAACTCAAACAGATCCTTCGGGCAAGCTTCGACGCAATCCGGGCACGCCGTACAAACATCAACATCAACCTGCGGTAAACCGTTGCTGTTCATATGTATAGCATCAAATGTGCAAGCAACTTCACAATCTGCCAGACCGATGCAACCCCAGGAACAGCCTTTACCACCACCCGATACGATGGCTGCTGCCCGGCAACCCTCGAAACCTTGATACTCGGCTATCTGGTGAGCCTGAACGCTACCACCGCCACACTTTAACCGGGCAACGAGTTTGTCGTTTTCGCCCACATCAACCTGCAGATATTCAGCTATATTCTCTACTTCTTCGTCAGTTGAAACGGTACATTTACTCGGTACGAGCAATCCTGCAACCAATTTCTCGGCAAACGGGAGACAACCAACTTCACCGCAGGCACCACAGTTCGTGCCCGGTAATAATTCGTTGGCTCCTTCTATTCGTGGGTCCTCATCGACCTTCAGAAACTTGTACGAGAACGCGATGATGACCCCAAAGAAGAGCCCAAGGCCGGTCATAATTGCCGGTGCGACCAGAAAACTGTTCATTAGTTATAAGGCTCAGCTCTCGCGATAAGATCATCCAATCCGGACTCGTCACCATTGAGCGGTTTGCCGGGATGGATACAGCGAGCAGGGCACAGTTCAGCGGCTTCTACCAATTGCTGATAGGTTCCCAACTTCGGATCGCTGATAATCGCCTGACGATTGTCATTATAAACAAACATTTGCTTGTTCAGGGCCAGGCAGTCATCGCAGGTAGTACAAAAAATAGAATCAATCCATGGTTCGTCGAAGCTGATATCGTCATCATCTTCTACAACTGGTTCAGGTGCCTCAACTTCAGCTTCCGGTGTTTCCACGGTTTCTGCTTCCACCGCTTCTGTGGCTGGTGGTGCCTGGTTAAGTTCAGGCGCAGCAGCCGGTGCAATGGTTGCATCACTCGAAAGATCAAGTCCGAGTAGAACATTGGTAAGTCTGCCCATTACTTCGCTTGTCGACTCCGATCTTACCTGCTCAAGAGTCTCCTCGTGTTCCTTCGTCAGCGTCTCTCTCTCCGCCGCCGCAAGTTGCCTTTCCTCTTCTCTGGACTTCTCTACGGCTGCTTCCACGAAAATATTATTAATCCCTGCAAGCGACTGCAGCGAATGCCAAAAATTCAACCGGTCACGAGTAGCCAGAATCAGGCTCCGGGAAACGACCAATTTCGACATTAGGCCACCTGGATCAACAGCCCAAACAAAAGGCACTTTGTGACCCTGGCTGTCTTCGCTCCCATTCAGATATTCATCAATCTGCACCAGTTCATCGCTATCACAGCCATCAGGCACAACTCGATAATGATCATGCAATTCCGGTTTCAGCAGGCAGTAGTCAGCAAACGTAAATGGCTGTTCGCATTCAACCAGTTCATCCTGCTCGTTTGTATAGGTGGCCGGATTTACCGCCCAGTCTGTTTCGGGACAGGGATTACCGGAAAATGTTACATCACCGCTCGGGTCATATTTAATGAACGGGTGGGCCCTACTTTCCAGTGCTGCGCTTGCCATGATCCAGGGATGCAGGGGCTGAGGATCGGTAAATCCTGTATTGATAAGGTGCAAGCTGGCCTTGTGGCTTCCGAGTGCGGACGAGAAACCTGACATGAGTGACTCTACTCTGCCAGCAGAGATCTGATTAACAATCGCATGCCTGTGACCAATGCCAAGCGATGCCAGTTCAAGTCTCTGTCGACCAAGAAGTTGATTTGCACTCGCATTTGGATCCACATTAATCAACACCTGAATCGGACGACCCGACCCAAGCGTAACCGAGAATGATTGCATTCCGTCAGTAATGACGCGCTCGGCAGATTCAAATGCCACCACCGTTGGAATCATCTGCTTTTCTTCATCGCTGAACGCATCTACATCAAAATTCTCGAACCACGAATCGTGAAATTTCTCACTATAGTTGTCTGCAATTTCAAGCTCAGCAGCTCGAAGGCTGGCGAATACTTGCGACAGCCTACCTGCCGCCTCATCGTAAATTTCAATCGCCTTCATGCATGGATCAGAGGATTCAATGATGTTAATTAAACTTGCATCATCCATCGAAAAACTGTCCGGCCTGACGACCATATGCAGGGCATTTTCATCAATTTTGAATTTGCTCAGTACGTCAATAATTGAATTCACACGATTGAGGCGAACCTCTTCCATCGTCACTGAACCCGTACCGCGATGATTAAGTACATCTGCCATCGACGAATTATTAAAGAACTGGGATCCGGCACCGATAATCTGGCCGTCTGTGTTCTTTTCCTCTTCAACTCTTACTAACTTCTGTAAACCCCTGACCGCTTTCTCAACTCTCCGAATTAGCTGTTCACGCTGCCATTGAGTACGCTGACGGATCTTGTGCTGAAGTAGATGCAGCGCAACGTTGGGACCATAAGGCAGGACATAACTCCCAATCGGGATGCTTTCAACGAGCGCATCGATACTCGCCTGCAACGACTCTCTGCTGGATTCGTCGAGGTCAATTTGCTCCTGCAGGGCCAGCCCAGATTCTGCCAATATCTCTCTCGCTGAAGTGACTCGATCCTGACCGGTTAACTGATCTCGTGTATGAGTCTCCAGCCAGGCAATATTATCCTCCAGTAGTTTTGAAGAAGTATCTGACTCCAGAGCCTCCTTGAGGAATTCTTCCAGAGACTTTGCCACAAGCTCCCCTTTTTCAGCGGGCGACAGAAGAAGTGGATACTCGTATCGAAATCGACGCAATCGTCTGAACTGGTTGAGCAACAGCGGCAGCGTCGAAGTGTCAGGCGTTGATGTTGACGCTATTGCAGTCGGTTCCCCCAAATGGAACCGTCTCAGCAGATTGACAGTATCCTGAAGTTCCGTTTCATCAAGCGCTTCAGCACCCGAAATCCGAGGGATATCAGAGGCAGATGGATCATTGGCTGGTGAGTCCATGTTAAAAGTAGTTCCCTCGGCAGTCGGTTCAGGGTTGGTATCATCCTTATCTTGGAGCGCGGACATCTTGTTACCTAGATCATGAAGGAATCGAGGGCATTGTTAATGCCAGACAGCTTGTCTTCGTCCGTCATTTCCAGTCCCTTGGATGAAAATTCATCGTAAACAGGTGCATCCGGGTTCTGATAAAGAAGCCCGACAGGCATCATGGATTGATCTGCTGCAAGACTTAATGCTGAACCGAGATTAGATGGGTCATGATCCGATTGGTTTTTAAACAGCTTATCCACACCTTCAGGAACGGGAATTCCATTCTCATGATTCAGAAGTAATAGCTTGTCGGGATTGTCCATCATGTCATCATTCATGGACTCCATGTACACAGGACAACGCTGGATAATGCGAACAAGGCTCGTGCCTTTGTGATCATGAGCGGCTTTAATTGTCTCGTAAAGCAAAGGAGGGTTCCAATCCACCATTTGCGCCACAAACGAAACGTTGGTTACACCGAGTGAAATCGTTAACGGGTTCAATGGTGGTAAAAGCGCACCACCCGGGTGTGTATTCGTCTGCAACTCAACAGGCGTTGTCGGAGAGGTTTGTTTCTTGGTCAGACCGTAGATGCCATTATCAAAAACGAGAACAGTCATATCCATGTTATATCTGAGCGCATAGATCCAGTGCCCGGCACCGATTGAAAAACAGTCACCATCACCCGTTGCCACCCAGACATCAAGATCGGGTCGCCTGGATTTAACACCACAGGCAACTGGCAGTGCCCGACCATGAAGACCGTGGAACCCATAGGTTTTCATATAGTGGGGTAATCTGCTGGAACAGCCTATCCCGGAAACAGATACCATCTTCTCAGGCAATAGTTGTGCTTCTCTGCAGACCCGATGCATGGAAGCCAGGATCCCGATGTCGCCACAACCCGTGCACCACCTGGGTACCGCACCGGCATAGTCGTCCAGTGTAAAATAGCGATCATTTGCATCAAGCGACCAGTCTTCTTTTAATCCAAACATTATTCAACTCCTTCGATTTTCAGGGCCCGCTCAATGATTACCTGGCTTATTTTTCCAGGTTGTAGAGGATGGCCGGAGACGACCGACCAACAATCGATATCGATAAGAGTATGGGCTCGTAACAGTTGTGCTAATTGTGCATAACGCCGCGTGTCTTCATTAATAAATGGTGAATCCTCGCTGTCGCTGTAGTTAATCTCAATCGTCATCACCTTCTTGAACCGGCTGCATATCTCTTTAATGCCTGGTTCGAGTGGTGACAGGAATCGAAGGTGCATCGACGAAACCTTGTGCCCGTTTTCTCTGGCGACATCAACAGCTTCCTCGATAGTGCCGAGTGTCGATCCCCAGCCTATCACCAGCAGATCGCCCTCCTTATCTCCATGTATATCGGGCGGAGTCAGAGTTTGTGCAAGTGCGGCCAGTTTACGGCTGCGCATATCACACCCTTCCTGGTTTGAAGTTGTATCGTAGGCAATTTTTGCATTGCGATTGTGAGCAAGTCCGGTCAAAACATACTCCCCCTCACGCTGACCCGGGATGGGTCGTGCTGACAGACCTGTTTCTTCATCCCAGTCATAGGCAAGTGTCTGCGGATTCCAGGCAGACTGATCAAGTGGTGGTGCCAGCCAGTCACTGGTGACTTCAGGTCGTTCAAATGGTTGAACACCGGTCGCAAGGTTCGCATCGGTTAACAATATAACCGGTGTGCGGAACGACTCTGCCAATTTTCGAGCCAGAGTAACAAAGTGAAAACAATCGGCTATGGTCGCGGCAGCAATAACAACCTTGGGAGAATCTCCCGTTGCACCAAACAGACACGCAAGAAGGTCACCCTGCTCAACCTTGGTTGGCAATCCGGTTGACGGTCCTCCGCGCTGGACGTCAACGATAACCAATGGTATTTCTGCCATGGAGGCCAGCCCAATCATTTCAGTCTTGAGCGCAATACCAGGTCCTGATGTAATAGTACAAGCGGTCTTTCCTGCGTAGGATGCACCAATTGCAAATCCTGCCGCTGCGATCTCATCTTCTGCCTGGTGTACAAATCCTCCAACCAGGTGGAAATCATCAGCCAGGTAGTGAGACGCGGATGTCGCCGGGGTGATGGGATACATTGAAACCAGTTCCATACCGGAAGCCATCACACCCAATCCAACCGCCTGATTGCCACTCATGACGACCATGTCCGTGTCTGTACTTACGTTGGACGCAATTTCGTAGTGAAAATCTATGCTTCTCTGGGCGAAGGCATAACCCGCTTTGAACAAGGCGTGATTCGTTTCAATGATTTTTGCAGCTTTACGCGCAAAGATCTTTGTAATTTCTTCCAGCGCAATTTCAGGATCGCGACTATAGATATAACTCAACATGCCCAGTACGAACATGTTTTTCCCTTTTCGGGGATCTGGAACGATTTTCAGGCACTCTTCCTGAATCGGCATTTCAATGACTTCGAGACCATATTCAGTGAACTCTATCAGCGCATCACTGTACTCATTACGAATAGTTTCATCCGGATCACTCGCCCACATATTATCCAGTAATACCACTGTATTAGTGTTATATGCGCCGCTCGCCACTCTTGCCCTCAGCACCTGTTCATTGAAGGCGACAACCATATTGGCTTCATTGCCCATATTGGTCATCAGGGATTCGCCGACCCGGATTCTGATGCCACTGGCACCGTCAGGGGTTCTTGCTGGCGGTTGTATTTCGGCAGGTATAATTTCAACCGTCCAGACCCCGTTACCCATTTTTGCGCTTACGATGCCAAAAGTCTGGCCACATTTCTGGGCACCTTCACCGGAATCGCTGACGATTTCAACAATATGCTCGGTGATGGGTTTTGGCGGATCAGTTTCCGTTATTTTTTCTACAACTGTGTCAACTTCTTTGACAGCTATGAGCTCAGATGCATTGTTCATTGATTTTCCAATTCAATTACTTCAACCATGATGCTTCCTTGATCATCTCTGTCCAATTCGATAAACCAACTAGCATCTCCCACGCCTATACTAGGCACCACGCTTGTGTCCACCATGACGTGGGTCAATTCAGGCGAAATTTTCATCACTTTTAAACGGATCACATTGATTTCACAGCCGAATCAGACTGCGAAAGCAGATCCCCTGTCAATTTCCCGGATTCCAGCCGTTAAATTTGTAGACAAAAGGCCAATATTTTCACTTCAGCTCTCAGACCAGGGTATCAATCCGCCTCTCAACCATTCAATTTTAGCACGCCAAAACCGGGTCATTCGATTCGTACACCCTGTTTTTTCAAGGCTCTCTGCAGTGCTCCCACCGGAAGGGTTCCGCTCGATACGTTGGTTTTTATCGAAATCGCGGCTGCTACACCTGCCCCCTGACCAGTTAGCGCGCAGCACATCTAAGTGCCATTCCAGTAGGACCAGATCTGATGGATACAATTAGAAGTGGTATTTGATCCCGAACAGAATTCGGTCACGGTCTGCCAGCCGACCGATGGTAGACATATTGTCACCGGAGTAGAGAACGGCACCGAGAGAGGTGGTTAAAGCATCAATGGGCTTATAGTCAATGTTGAATCTAACCAGATGACCTTCATCAAGCGACTTACCCTGAAACAGTGCAACCAACAGCAGATTCAATCGTTCATTGAGAAATGAACGGTTGATCCTGAATGAGTTTCCTGACCGACAGGGCCTATTCTGACAAGCTGGCAGATCTCTGGCGGTCCAGAGGCGAGCGGGCCTATGAACTCGACGACATCATGCTGCTCAAGATCGGCCGGCATCTCCGGCCGAAAGCCAATTACAAAATTATCGTCAGCCGGGAAGAAGGTG
>CAZJRI010000036.1:0-38539 GCA_964548025.1 uncultured Pseudomonadales bacterium | reverse complement strand
TGGTGGCCAGAGGTGGAATCGAACCACCGACACGGGGATTTTCAGTCCCCTGCTCTACCGACTGAGCTATCTGGCCAGATCTGGTTTACCAGGGTGGGAATTGGTGCTGCCAGCTTCGCATCGGATTGCCCGATTGCGAAAAGGCGCTATTAAACCGAAGGGAGTGGGGTGAGTCAATGGGTTTCAGCGCCTTGCTGCTAAATTACCGGGGTGTAGGCTGTTTCAGTCATTCTGGGTAGGAACATATCCTTCCGCATGGTCAACCGGTTCACCAGCCAGATATTTGTCACGCTGCTCGTTTAGGTACTTCCTTGCTTCCTTGTCCATCATATTGAGCTGCTTTTCATTGATCAGCATGGTCTGCAGGGTTTGCCATTCCTGCCAGGCCTGTTCTGAGACGTTTTCATAAACATCCTGACCTTTTGGACCCGGAAAGGGAGGCGCGGCAAGGCCCGGGAGTTCTTTATTGAGTCTTTTGCACATTACCGTTCGGGTCATTGTGTTTGTCCTGTTGTACGTTCTAATGGATATCCAGTCTCTAGCGAGTCACTGCTCAATTGCGAAATCAACTTTGTCACGGGCCCGGTGAGACCAATCGCAAGCGGTTGATCGGGGTGATACCAGAGCTTCTGTGCGGCTTCATTGACTGACGGCAGATCACCTCTCGCGCCATCCTGATCTGCCGAGATCGTGCCGGATTTTACAAGAATGGGCGTAATATCTAAATGGAAGTGCGTGAACGTATGTCTAAATGAAGTCAGTGCTTCACATTTAAATGATTCAACCATAAGTCGTTCAAGTGTTGATTCGATCTCGTGCTCTCCACATTCAGGGAAACTCCAGAGTCCACCCCATACGCCGGTACTAGGTCGCTTCTGGAGCAGAAGCTCTCCATCACCATTGGCAACGATTAACATGCAGGTAGATTTCACCGGCAGATTTGTTTTTGGTTTTTTGCCCGGTAACTGGTCAATCTGTTGTTTGATAAGTGCAAAGCAGTCTTCGTTTAACGGACAGGTTTCACAGGTGGGTCTTGTTCTTGTACACACGGTTGCGCCAAGGTCCATGATTGCCTGGCTATAGTCGCCATAGCGTGTGTCGGGAGTCAGTGCTTCGGCGCCTGCCCAGAGCTGGTTTGCAACTGATGATTTGCCTGGCCAACCTTCGATGCCAAGATAACGGCTGAGTACCCTTTTTACATTGCCATCTAGAATTACCGCTCTGCGTTGACAGGCAATTGAAATAATGGCGCCTGCGGTTGACCGCCCAATACCCGGCAGTGCCCGAAGAGATTCTAACGAGTCTGGTAGTGCGCCCTGGTGATCCTGCAAGACGATTTTGGCAGATTTGTGCAGGTTTCTTGCCCTGGCATAGTAGCCGAGTCCTGTCCACAAGTGGAGCACTTCATCTTCAGATGCGCAGGCCAACTTATCCACAGTGGGGAACCGATGCATAAATTTTTCGAAGTAGGGAATAACGGTTGCAACCTGCGTCTGTTGCAGCATGATCTCGGATACCCAGACCCGGTAGGGTGAGATATCCCGTTGCCAGGGGAGGTCCTTCCTACCGTGAATGTCGAACCACCTGAGCAGGCGATCACTAAAAACCACTGCCATTAATCAAAGAGTCCTTTGAGTAATTTCCTGGCCTTATCCCGGTACTTCTCCGGTACTTTCTCGATCACTTTCTCGCTGCCTTTTCGTTTCAGCTCCTGTTTTGCCAGGTCTTCCACCAGTCTTGCGACAGCTTTGCTATCCGGCAGGCAGAGATCCTTTAATGACTGATCCATTTCTCCCTCACAGTGCAATGGCCAGCGGACATCTGCGAGTTGGGGGCTGACGGTAAACTGGCTTTCTTCATCATTGCTAAGCACAGCTTCAAGATCATAATCAATCGTATTCTTAAAGTAGTCCAGACCACCTTTGCCTGTGACTTTCATGTTTTCCATTGTGAATTGGAGTTGTTGATCTTTTTCGCCGTTGATGAACCGATGGTCACCAGCCATTTTCTTAAAGGGTAATTGGTCGGGCCATTCGCTCACACTTGATGTCTTGCCTCTCAGGGTATCGATCATCGTTGAAACCTGTTTTAAAGACCTGATGTCGAGGGTGCCGTCGGCTACTGAGAAATTACTCTCACCTTCGATACTGCCCAATACTTCGCTCAGCATATTCCCCTTAAAACTGAGGTTCGAATTGGATACGAGAGTGCCGGTCACTGATTCGATGGCAGCAAGTTTTGAAAGATCAATGCCTTCGATGTTTATTTTGCTTTTGCCGCCAGGTTCACTGTCGGGTTTGATGTTGTCTAGAGAGATTCCGAGTTTCAGACTACCGTCGTACGCCTTCGTGCCGATGTTGAGATCAAATCTTCGGCCGCCATTTTTAACGTCAACAACAAGGTCCGTGAATACGTGTCCGTCATGGTTGAACTGGTTGAGCCTGAATTTTCCATCGAGCGTCAACTCACTGAGTTGTTGGACCGGGATTACTTCGCTATCCGCTCGCTCCCCGGACGATTGGCTGCTATCTGCAACAGGTGATTCAGTATCGACTCTTTCTGATTTTTCAGTTTCGCTTAATTCAGGCGTTGGCGCGAGGTAATCCGATGTATTCAGATTGTCCATCGTCAGGGAAAATGCCATACCGGTTCTAGGTTCAAGGTTAATCGTCGCATTCCCCTCAATTGTACTGTCAGATATTTTGGCGTTTATGCCGGTTAAGATAATTTGATCCATGGTGCCTTTAATATTTGATGAGATACTCACCCGGGTTAAGGCGTTGGGATTTTCTGCTGGCGATTCCAGTCCTGCGTCAACCATGAAATGAGCCAGATTGAATTCGGGAACTGTGATTTCACCCCGCATCCCGGCTTTGTCGAAAATATTGTCCGCGTTGAGAGAGAAGAGGATGTTGAGCGATGCAATGCCAATACGAGAGTCAGCAAAATCAATCTTGCCATTTTCGGTATCGATGACGGCATTGATCTGCGAGCTAATAGACAAATCAGGGCTGTCTTGCCTGCCCAGTTGTGAATTTAACGTCATCTCTTCCAGGCGGAACTGATCCAGTGTCTGATTGAAGGCGATTGAGCCTTCTATCTCATTTTCCAATACAAGCGCTTGTTTGAGGTCTTTATATTGCAGCGTGGTTCTTAATACCGTGGGTTGATCGGCAGTCAGCGCACCTGTTGAGAGGCTCTTGATTGTGATTTCGTCATGTCGCCCCGATGACAGGTCCTGGTACGAGATCTTGGTGTTCGTCAATTCAAACACGGTAATGTCAAGATCAGGTGGCGCCCCGCTGCGGCCGGTTTTTTCTTCTGTCCTCTCTGTTGTCGATTCAGTTGATCTTCGTTCTTCCGGTGGGATGTCCGGTGATGATTCCCAGTTGCCGGTTCCCGACTCGTCAACCAGCGCATTGACTGTCAGCCCATCGATACTGATGCCGTCTATTCTTAATTTGCCGCCCCCCAATAGTAGTGGGAGCAACCTCAGATCAACCCGGGCAGAATTAAGGCTTGCCAGTGGGAGGGATGCACCCGGCGGGGTGATATTGATTTGATTAATCTCGATCGCGATGGGTGGAAAAAATCGCCATTTCACCTCACCGGCCATTTCCAACTCGAATCCTGTTTCTTCCTGGAAGGTGTCTGCAAGCCGATCACGATAAACCTCAGGATTATCGAGAATGAAAGGGACCAGCAAAATTGGCACCAGGAGTGCGGCGATAACAGCAGCGGGAATTAGTACAGATCTGGGCATCCGGGCGAGGCTATTTAGCTAGTGCGAGGTTGTTGCGAGTGTATTCGCATAGAACCTGCACAATGCCTCGCGTTACCTCTTTGTTGCCAGACATCAATTCATAGAGAGATTCGCCGTCGAGCCGTAACAGGGTGCAATCTTCTACAGCTTCAACGGTCGCAGCACGAGGTTCCGGGTCAAGGGCAGCCAGTTCCCCGAAAACGGTACGGCTGCCGACCACACCAAGCTCTTTGCTGCCTTCGGTAAATCGAACTTTACCGTTGGCCACTATATACATGGACGTACCCAGTTCGCCCTGTTTCAGGATCGTTTCACCAGCGTCGTATTCGACCGGCTCGGCAATTGTCGCCAGGTCAGCCAGTTGTGCTTCGGGTACCGAAGAAAATATCTTCACTGATTTTAAGATCAGTACTTTCTCTATCGTTAACAGCATTTGGGATATTCTTGGCCATAAGCGGCAGGTCTGGGGCTATTATGCCAGCTTTGTGGCATATGTTGAGAGAAACTTATGGCAGGGTTATCTAACCTACTGCGTTGGTTCGGCGAGTTGGCTAATCAACTGTTCGACGATGTTTCTGACATCGTTGTCATCATCATCAATGTGTTCATCGAGGATCTGACGAATGCCGGGTGGCTGAAGCTGAGTCAGTGCCCATAACGCGGTTTCCCTGACGATGGGTTCGCGATCTTCTAGACAGCTTTCTACCACATGCCTGTGCGCCTGTTTGCCCATTTGGCCTATCAGATAGAGCAGACTGGATCTCGTCCAGTAAAATGCCGTCTCAAAGTGGTCATTTACGATCTCGTCAAACCGGTCTTCTGCACTCATCGAACGTTGAGGAAAGCGAACGGAAAGGTGCGCAAGTTGCTCGGTCACGGTGAGATCATCAAGCAATGGAATCACGACTTCTTTTATTTCGGCTGTTAAGACTACATCCAGAACTTCGAGTGCAAATACCCTTAGATCTGCAACCTTGGAGTCGATATTGGCGCGGGTGTCCAGCATGACGATTGAACTGAAAATAAATGAAGTCAGCAACAACATATTATCTCTATGCACTTCGAGTTCGTAACCCATTGCCGAGTGCACCTGTTCAAATCCGGGTGCAGATTCCAGATCTTTCATCGTCGCCAGCAGCCAGGTGATGTTTTCAACCTCATTATCGATCATATTTACAAACAAATAGTGATCGTCAGCATCAGCCTGATAGTGCAATCCGGCGAGTCCAATGTAGATCTGATGCCGTAATTCAGGCAGATCGATATCGATATATTGGAGCAGGGTTCTAAGTGCATCCGGCGTGCCCAGTTCGCAGATTATTTCAAGGATTTTATGTTTCACCTGACGCGTGGCAGTCGGGGACGTAAAAGCAATATCCAATTCATCGAGCGCGTCGTTGCCAAATTTCTGTAAAGCGGAACCGGCCCTGCCACGCAGGCCAGGAGAGCGAAGTTTGTCCACCAATACGCTAACTAACCTGACATCCCTGATCTGACCGGCAGCCACGACAGCGTTGTCGATAACCTCAGGGTCAGCGTCATCAAGCAGTTCAACAAGGAAACCGGAAAACACATCACTGGCGATCTCACCCAGCACATCTGCGGCAAATAATCTCTCTGAAACAGTCTCAGACCTAACGAGCTTAAGCAGGTAAGTGAGTGCCTGGTCGTTAGCCGGGTCATAGTTGAGAATACCCACCAGGGCACCTTTACGAATATCATCTACCTCAGATGAGAGCAGTGGAATGAGATGTTCCAGCGTATCATCCTGCATAAGGGATGCGTAGGTTCGAATGGCCTGACCAAGCACTAACGGATTTTTTTCTGCGCGTATCCGCTGCAGCACCTGAGGTGCTAATTTGGATGTGCGGAGTCGTTCAATACGCCTTAATATATTCATCCTCACTTCTTCGTTCTTGTTGGCGATAATATACTGCAGGTGGTTAGTCAGATCCGGGTGTTCCATCTGTTCAAGAATATTCAGGCAATAGAAAATCTCAGCAGGATACGGGCTATTCAGTCCGCCCATGATGATTTTCATGCTGGCATTGTCCAGTTGGGCAACAGATAACTCACCGAGCTTTCGCTTCTGAATACTCAGGACCAGGTTAGCGAGATACTGGTGCCGAATGAAGAAGCCGATAACTATCCAGGCGAGCATGAGTCCCGCAAGTGCCAGCAGAAACAACTCCGGTCCCCAATCAAGGAATTCAGACAGGATATAGAGACACAATCCAGCGATCCCGCCTGAAATCGGGTCAACGATGCCTTCTATGAGGGAGGTTCCTCTTGCACGCTGCTTGTCCGGCAGCACCTGGAATAATACGCCCACGCTGGGTTTCCAGATTGCCGACTGCAATATGAACCTCAGGCCATTGGTGCCTACCATTACGAGAAAAATCAAACCGGCATCGACCGCAGAAAATTCCATGGTGCTAACCGCAATACTGCCGAGTGCAATGACGATAGGAAATGCAATCACACCTGCCAACATCCCGAATCGCCTGATGAAAGGTGCGAAGATGAACACCATTGCAAGCATGGTCAGGAAACCTGAAACAGCAAAAAACTGGCCGATGAAGGTTGCCAGTTCTCTATTGTCTGGAAATTCGACGGCAGCATATTTATAAAATGCCACGTCGAGAAAAAAGTAGGCAAAAATATATGTGGCATAACAGAAGGCAATCATCCGCACATAGGGAATACGCAACATCGATATCATGCGGTTGCCCTGTACCTCATCCGTGGTTTCGTGTTCGCTCTCGAGCGTAAGTTTGCTGGTGAATTTTCTGATGGTGAACTGAACAATGGCAAACAGGGCGATAACAGCGATTGCCGCAACGAGCAAAAGATCGGGTACATCCATGTAGTTAAGCAGGACGGCGATAGATAACCCGCCCACCAGTTCTGCCAGAAATTCACCTGATCTGGCAAGCGCTGAGAGTCGCTTTGTCTGTCTTACGTTGAGCAGGCGGGTCAAAAGGACGACGAACTGGAGACTAAACAGCATATACACCACTTCGAAGAAGAGCGGGAGCAGAAAGATGAGTATTTCGCTGTCGATAGTGTCGAGGAGTAGTCGAATAATTAAAATCCCCGAAAGAATCGTTCCAAGTACAGTGAACAGATACCCCCTGGTGGAAAATTGATGCGTAATGCCGTCGATGATCAATGTGACGATAGTGCCGGTGAATGCCAGAAGGATGGCCACGAGGGCAAGTTGCTCCGAGCCGAAATACTGGAGGAATAGGGTAAATGCGCAAACCCTGATGATGCCTGTGGCAAGACCAGACAGAAACATATTGCCGAAGAGCAAAGCCACCAGGCTTTTCTCAACAGGTCTGATACCCAAACCTGCTAAAAACCGATCTGTTGCGGAGAGTTCATTCGCCTGAATTTCAGATTGTTTATAGGCGACGTCAGTCAATCGTGAACCTTATAATTATATTTCTTGTGCAGCATTATGCGTCATCAGCCGCTTTTCGGCGAGTCTCGATGAGGCAATGGAGTGATAGCTGTTTATTTGTGACCCGGGAAAAGTGATAATCCAATTCCCTGAATGTTTGAGGAGTTATAATTTCATGTCAGAAGTAGGTACGCAGGGCAAGCCATTGAGAGTGGCTGTCATCGGATCAGGACCGGCCGGATTTTATACGGTCAGCAATCTTCTCAAACACAAAGACTTGCATGTCGAGATGGATATGTTTGATCGCCTGCCGACCCCCTTCGGATTGGTTCGATCCGGTGTTGCTCCGGATCATCAGAAATACAAGACCGTTGTCCGGGCTTTTGACAAAACGGCACAGAATGCGGGATACCGTTTTTTCGGTAATGTCGACTACGGTTCAGATGTCAGCCTGGATGATCTCAAGCAACATTACCATCAGATAGTGTTTTGCACTGGCGCATCAAGTGATCGAAACCTGGATATTCCTGGTGAGGACCTGTTGGGCAGCCACTCCGCGACGGATTTTGTTTCATGGTACAACGGCCACCCTGACAGCACCGAGTTCAAGTTCGATCTTCAACAGGAGAGTGCAGCAATCATCGGACTGGGTAATGTCGCCCTGGATGTGGCGAGAATTTTGTGCAAAACAGATGACGAGTTGAAGAACACAGATATCGCTGACTATGCACTCGATGCCTTGCGGAACAGTAATGTCAGAAATGTTTATATTCTGGGTCGTCGAGGTCCTGCCCAGGCAGCATTCACAGCACCTGAAATTAAAGAAATGGGAGAACTGGCAGACACGGATGTAACGGTGTCAACGGATGAGGCGACCATTGATTCCGCAAGCCGGGAAGCAATGGAAGACAGTGGAGACAAGAATGCGGCCAAAAATGTCGCAATTGTTGAAGAGCTTGCCAGATGGGAATCAAAGGGAAGGACGAAACAACTGACAATCAGGTTCCTGGTGTCACCTACTGAGATTATTGGTGATGAGAACGGATCAGTTACCGCGATTAAAATCGTAAAAAACGAAGCCTATAAAGCTGAAGATGGCTCGATCCGTGCGAAGGCAACTGAAGAAGAGGAAACAATCCCCGTCGGTTTGGTGTTCCGATCAGTCGGATATCGTGGCGTGCCTCTACCAGATGTACCTTTTCATCAAAATTGGGGGACGGTTCACAATGAGCTGGGTCGCATTACCGACGAATCTGGAGAGGTGCAATCGGGTCTCTACGTTGCCGGTTGGATAAAACGGGGTCCCACGGGTGTCATTGGCACCAACAAGACCGATGCGGCTGAAACTGTCAGGTGTATGGTCGAAGATCTAAAAGCAGGCAAGATTTTAAGTCCTGATCAGTCAGGCAGCACCGAGTCGGAGGCAATGATCCGATCTCGACAACCGGATGCGGTCACCTACAGCGACTGGGCGACGATAGACCAGGCAGAGGTGGCAAAAGGTGAGAAAGCCAATCGACCCCGGGTTAAGTTCACCAGTGTTCGGGATATGCTAGACGTACTTTCGGGGTGATACCCCTGATTGTTATCGAATCCCTGATTAGCGGATAATATCATTCTCGAACAACTCGTTTATCCTGGCTTCCGGGATACCCAGACCATCAAGGATTTCGCGACTATGCTCCCCGAGCTTTGGTGCGATGCCTGATATTTCAGCCGGTGTGCCTGAAAATCTGGCAGCAGGTCTTGGTTGACGAACCTTGCCCAGGCCGGGTTGATCCATCTCCTCTATCAACTTGTTGGTGAGAATCTGTTCGTGGCCAAGAATTTCTTTTCTGGTAAGTACGGGCGCGGAAGGTACACTGTGTTCATCCAACGCCTTGAGCCAGTGCCCGGTTGAATTTGTGGCGATGACCTCGGCTGTCATTTTCAGCCGTACTGTATTGTTCCTGACTCTACCTGCCGGTGTATTGAATCGATCATCTGCGAGCCACTCTTCCCGGTCGAGAGCGTTGCACATTCCTTCCCATTCAGCATTGGATACAGCACCTGCGGTGATATATCCGTCAGTCGTCTGATAAATCAGATCAGGTGCTAGTTGAGGGGGTACGTTGTCTTCATTGCCGACGATGGTATAACCCGCCATACCCTCTGACCAGGTCAGGGAAATCATGGCGTCAATCATCGCCAGTTGTATATGTTGGCCCTTTCCGGTTCGTTCCCGGGATAGTAATGCTGCGGTGATAGCCTGGGCTGAGGTCATTGCGGTTGTCATGTCGGGGATAACGGTTCGAACCATTTTTGGTCGGCCGGTTTCCCTGTCTCTCTGTATATCAGCAAGCCCTGACAGGGACTGGATAACAGGGTCGTATACCCGTTTATGGGAATAGGGTCCCGACTCTCCGAAGCCGGAGATTGAACAGTAGACGATACGGGGATTAATCGCTGCGATGACATCATATCCGAGTCCCATGCGCTCAATCGCACCCGGTCTGAAATTCTGGACAACAACGTCAAATTCGCTCACGACCTCTTTAATCAAGTCTACGCCGGTATCTGTTTTCAGGTCGATGGCGATGGCTTTCTTCCCCCTGTTTGCTGACAGGAACGATGGCGTGATGCCATCTTTACCGCCACCCATGAAACGCACGATATCGCCCTGGAAAGATTCAACTTTAATCACATCGGCCCCCTGATCTGCCAGCCACATGGTACCTAACGGACCGGATAGAACAGCGGAGAGATCGAGGATTTTGAAACCGGTAAGTGGACCTTGCATAGATTGACCTGATTTATCAGTTGATTGATACCGTGTGATTGCATTAGTGATTGATTTGAACAGGTCAACTATGTCACATTGCAAAGCCTTGATTCAATCTGAGCCAGTGAATATTAGTTATGAGTAAAGCGGATAATCTAACGGTATGGGGGGTCGGCACGACTCGAACTTTACGTGTGCATTGGATGCTGCATGAACTGGGGCTGGACTACCAGACGAGACGAATTGAATCGAGAACTGGTGAAACCCAATCTGATGAATATGATGCGCTCAACCCCAAACAGAAAATTCCTACCCTTGTTGATGGAGACCTTGTTATCACGGAAAGTACTGCCATCATGAGGCACCTGAGACGGATAACAGATGTGTTGCCTTACGACGAATACCAGTTATCTATAGCAGGTCAGGCAGCGTACGATGAGTGGCTATCGTTTATTTCGATGGAACTGGATGCAACATCGCTCTATGTTATTCGAAGGCATGGCGACCTCTCTGCCATCTATGGGGAGGCAGACAATGCGGTGACCTCTTCTGTCTCGTACTTCGAGAAGATGCTGAATGCAGTCGTGGACAGAATTGAAGGCAAGACATTCTTATGGGGGTCGACCTTTTCGGAGTTGGATATTCACATGGCGATTATTCTCGATTGGGGTGGATTCGTCGGGGCAAGAATTCCGGCTTCCGTTTCTGAATATCATCAATCCATAAAGGCGAGACCTGCCTGTCTGGCAGCAACCCAACACAATTTCTCTGATCTGCAGATGCCGATGAAAAGACCTGTTGAAACCTGAGCGTCATTTCAGGTTGTCGATTCGTTTGCCAAAACTGTCGATGCAGCTATTTTCAAACGACTTCGGGTAAGGTCTGTCGTTAATCAAATTCATCAGTGCTTGGGCAGGTTGTCAAATCTATTGTAATCAATAATGGTGAGTTAACCGGCTAGAGTCTCATCCAGTATCGATCTGATCCGCTGCAATAAGGTCTTCGAATTGAATGGTTTGGCAATCAGGCTCTGATGCAGATCATCGTTTATATCGCTCCCCTGGCGATTGTCCGTAAATCCACTGACGAGTTGTATTTTGATGTCTGGGTATTTTTCACGAACTTTCTTGGCTAGTTGATAGCCGTCTATCTCTGGCATGATGACATCAGAGAGCAGAAGGTCAATTGACTCTGATGCAAGAATATCGAGTGCTTGTGACGCGCCTTCGGCACATAGCACTTTGTATCCCTGTTGATTGAGTATTTCTGAAGCCATCTTAAGCAGAGCCGGTTCATCGTCCACCACAAGAATCGTCTCATTGCCTTTAAAGGTTTCTGTACTGCTGTCATTTTCTTTCAGTTGATCCCTGGCGCTTTCGATCATGCGGGGCAGGTAGATCGCAAAGCGAGAACCGTGACCAGGCTCAGAGTAGACCTTGATCGAACCTTTGCAGTTCTGAACGAAGCCATGAACCTGGCTTAAGCCAAGCCCGGTCCCCTGGCTACCCTTGGTAGAGTAGAAGGGTTCGAAAATCTTCTCTCTCGTTTCTTTGTCCATCCCATCACCATCATCGGTAATACTCAACAAAACATAATCGCCAGCGGGCAGGTCCATTTGACTTGCGTCGGTTGAATTGAGTTTCTCGTTGCTGGTATGGATGGTTAGAGTACCGGTGGTTTTTATCGCATGCATTGCATTGATGCTCAGATTTACGATGGCGTCTTCCATATCCCCGCTGTTAAGCGAGACCTGCCACAGGTCCGCTGCCAAATCCAGTTTCAATTGGATGCGCGCCGTCAGCGTCTTCTCCAGAAGTTGCTGTTGATTCCGGAGCAAGGTGTTGAGATGCACAGCTTCCGCTTCGCTGCTTTGTTTCCCCGAAAAGGCGAGCAGTTTGCGAGTCAGAACGCTTCCTCGTTTGCTTGCATGTGTAATTTGACGTGCATATTCAGCCAGTTCGGGAGACTTACGCAAATCGTACTCCAGTAGTTCAGCGTATCCCATGATCACCCCAAGCATGTTGTTGTAATCGTGCGCAATACCGCCTGATAGTTTCCCCAGAGCATCCATCCTCTGGGCTCGATCAACCATCTCTTTACTCTCTCGCTCTCTTTCTGTCTGAGTACGTTTAATGGAGCCGATATAAAAGACGGCAAAAGTGCCCAGCAACCAGATTGTCAGATGACTGAACACTGCCTGGTTTCTGGATTTTTCGTTTGCCAGTTCAAAAGGTGCAAGCGGTACCGATACACTGACCCCGCCTCTGATATCACCTAGTTTGAAGCCAAGATGCCCATGACAGACCTCGCAGCCTTCGGTCATCATCATGGGGCGCATAAAACGCAGATAGGCATCGCCATTTATCGTAGAGATTTCGGTGACCTCATCGATTCCCTGATCAAACTGCTTCAACGCCGTAAGCTCCCAGTCATCAGGTTTGTTTCGCTTGCCTTCCGGATCCAGGAGTACCTGCCCGGTGATACTACCCTTCACGCCATAGAGATCATCGAATTCCCCTACCATCTGACGCATCATATAGGCGGGATTCATGAGGGTCAGCCTTGTACCGTCTGCTGTTGTAAGGTCTCGATGGGGAAGGTGAGCCAATAGACGATTCGGTGGTGTGCGCGCATCTGGTTTGACATAAAGTCCACCGTGTCGAGTAGCCCAGGCACGAAATGCGTTGTCCTTATTCCAGTAATCGTTTGCCTGATTGGTCGCGAGTCGAATTGAGTGTTCATTAAAATTGTTGATATTTGAGTAGAGAGAGAGCAGCACCAATACAGACCATAGAAATGCAACTAGGACTAATTGCCCGTGGCCGGTTTTCGTGTTGATGATATTCACTGTTACTGATTCGCGCTGTCTTTCATGATTATTGCCTGGAAGCTGACAAAGAATCCGGCTTTAACAACCCCTCTACTCAGTATGATCAAATGATGGCAATTTGCAATTTCTGTGTCATGCAGATGTGTTCGTCCACTTTTTGGATGCTGCGTTCTTCGACCACCAGAATTTAAGCGGAATTTTAGCTCAAGACGCTATTTGTGTCTTGTTCAGATTGTGTTGGCGATTCAGAAACAGGTTCGATGGCGATCCTAATTCCCCACAAAAAGTCAGGGTAAGGAAAGCCCGGGAACTACTATCCGGGTTAGTTCCATGATTCTCTGGCAGTCACAATCGGAAATCGCCGTTCGAATTGATCGAATAAATTTCTCAATGTAATCATTGCATTGAGGTCACCATCAATATTCAGATCACCGTCCTGCAAGAGTTGTGCGGCATCAGACAATCCCATCATTAATTTTTTGAAGTTCAAGGTGCTAACAGTTAGTGTGGCGGAAGGTGCATCATGCTTCTTGCCGGTAAAGGCATGCAATACGGAATTTTCGATCGACATCAGCATCGGTTCGCTGTCGGTGAAATCAAGGTTGATGTTCAGAACCAGGCCCTCGGCTTTGGGACCATTCAATCTCACTGCCATTGTCTGGAACATATTGTCCAATGGAATCGACTGGGCCATGCTTGCTGTCGCACCGAAACTCGCACCCCTGGGCAGACCATACCGCAGTTCAAATGCACCACAGAGATAGAAGTTCCTCCAGGAACCGGATTCAGATTGATATCCGAGCTGTTCAAGACAATCTGCAAGCAATGACCTGCATGGTACATGATCCGGTTGCGTCAGAACGACATGATTGAGCACTTCTGCGACCCAGCGATACTCACCTTCGCTGTAACAGTTCTGGGCTTTCTCGTAAATTGCATCTGCGCCACCCATGAATTCAACGTACTTTTCTGCAGCCTCGACTGGTGGCAATGGATATAGACCTGAGGGATTGCCGTCAAAAAAGCCAATATACTTCACGTAAACCGCGCGCGAATTGTGGTGTACGGTGCCGTAGTAATCACGGTTATAAAACTCTTTGCTGAGTGATTCAGGCAAATGTATCTGTTCCGCAATTTCTTCTTTGACGTATCCGTGATTTGCAAGTCGCAAGGTCTGATCATGAATGTACTTGTAGGTATCTCTTTGTTTCTTGAGGTATTCGATGACATTTTCTCGACCCCAAATTGGCCAGTGATGACAGGCGAATTCAACTTCAAGCCGATCACCAAATAATTCTATCGATTCATTAATCTGGGCACTCCAGGCAAGTGCATCTCTGACCTGTGCGCCTCTGGGTGTATAGACATTGTGAAGGTTGTGGGAGGTAATCTCCGACATGCACAGTGCTTTGAATTGGGGAAAATAAAAAACCATTTCTGCGGGTGCTTCGGTGCCCGGCGTCATTTGAAATTCAATTTCAATGCCGTCAATCTGCCGAGTTTCACCTGTTGACTTAATAATGTCGTTAGGTACAACAAAGCCTGTACTCCCCATAGATAAAGCAGGTCCCAGACCCGTTGATACAAATCCGGTTGGCGAGGGCTTGAGTAGATTGCCATACATATAAGTCGAACGACGGGTCATTACGTTGCCTGCCAGTACATTTTCTGACAGTGACTCGTTTACAAAGTGCTCGGGAGCCAATACACGTACCTTGCCTGATTCTGCATCCTCCTGTTTGATGACACCGAGTACCCCGGCAAAGTGATCAGCGTGACTGTGAGTGTGGATGACAGCAACAACCGGGCGCTCACCGAGCTTGAGGTTTGCGAGCGCAAGACCTGCGCGTGACGCTTCTGCTGACGTCAGTGGATCAATGATAATCCACCCGGAATCGCCACGAATAAGCGTCATATTGGCAATATCAAATGAGCGAATTTGGTAGAGACCATCAACGACTTCGTACAAGCCGTGGTTGAGTGCATTGAGCTTGGCCTGACGCCAGAGTGACGGGTTCACGGTTTCGGGTGCCTCGGCCTCCAGAAATTTCAGCGACTCAAGATCAAATGCATGGCGGTCATTGCGATCATGAGGGATTATCATTGGATCAAGGGTGGCAATAAAACCGCGCTGCGCATTCTCAAAACTGCGTTTATCTGTGAAGTCGAGTTTATCCTTGAAGCTTTGATTCTTCTGAACGGTATGGCTGGTCGCTGGTTTGGCGTCTGTCAGGTCTGTGGGAAGTGGCTGATAGTCGGTCATGTTGGAATGCTGCCTTGGATAATTGACGCAAGCATAGAGGTTATTTACGTCTTAATAAATGCCAGCCAGGCGGATTTCTTGGGTCATAGCGTGACGATTCTTTGAGCTAATTAACTTGAGCTTGTCTCGAAATAATGTGACCCTAGTGTGAATAGAATATTTCAGGAAACCCAGACCGTGAAACCCCTCGAAAATCTGTTAGTCATTGAAATGTCCACGATGATCACTGCATCCTTTGCCGCCATGATGATGGCAGAACAAGGCGCAAGGGTCATCAAGATTGAGCCAATCGAAGAAGGAGATCCACTGCGTTATCTTGGCGATAACAAGGCGGAAATGTCTGGTTTATTTGCCAATGCCAATCGCGGAAAAGAATCAATCAGGGTGAACCTGAAGGAAGCCGCCGGACAGGATCTGGTTCAGCAACTGACTGAGAAAGCTGACATCATGATTCATAACTTCCGACCCGGTGTCATGGATACGTTGAACCTTGGTAGTGAAATGCTTCGAGAAAATAATCCGAGACTGATCTATACGGCAATATCCGGATTCGGTCAAGAAGGTCCGTTATCCGGGGCACCTGCCTATGATCCTATTGTGCAGGCCCATATCGGTATTACGGATGTGCAGAGTGACGAGGGCCACTCATTCATTCGTAATCTTATCTGCGACAAGATTACCGCGTATACAGCCTGCCAGGCTGTTACTGCGGCATTATTGGTGCGTGAACGTACGGGCGAAGGTCAGCACATCGATCTTTCTATGCTGGATGCGGGGCTGTTCTTTATATTTCCTGATGGCTTCATGTCAGAGACCCTCCTGGATGAAGACGTGACGAAGCATATCGAGATCCGGGATATCTACCGAATGCTTAAAACATCTGATGGCGAAATTACCTTTTCAGCAGGCAACGAGAAACAGATGATGGGTGCAATTATCGCAATCGGTCGTGAAGATTTATTAACAGACGAAGGTTTACCCAATCTTATTGCGATGATGGGAGATTTGCCCCAGTTGATGGAGATGATGCAGGCCGAGACGATTAAATTTACGACCGAAGAAATGCTGAGAAGATTGAATGAGGCGGATGTGCCTGCTGCAAAGTGCCTCAGCCTGTCAGATACGATTAATCAGCCTCAAATCGAAGCCAATAACACGATGGCAGAGATCGAACACCCGCTTATGGGCAGGCTTCGTGCCGTCAGGTCTCCTGCCAGATTCGGCGGCGAACAACTGCCATTCTCGAAGCCTTGTCCCGCCCATGGGGAAAACACCCATCAGGTGATGCAGGAGCTGGGATTGTCAGACTCAGAAATCGAAAACCTGATATCGGAGGGTAAGATTCTCTGAGTGAGAGGCACTTATGCCGCCAATCCCTGAATCCTGGCAGCTTCTTCCCGAAGCATCTCAGGCACCCCCAGGATCTGTCGATTAAAACCGATGCGCTTAAACCAAAAGTGCAAGCCAACCAGATCTGTAAATCCCATCCCGCCGTGGACCTGGGTTGAGATCTTGGCAACGAATTGACCGACTTCGCTGGTGTGGGCTTTGGTCTGACACGCCATTAGTCTCGATTCGTCAGGCAGATTGTCAAATGCGTGAGCGGCATACCAGACCATCGAGCGACAGGGCTCAAGTCCTGCTGCCATCTCGGCGCACATATGCTTAACAGCCTGGAATGAGGCAATAACGCGATCAAACTGTTCCCGCTGTTTGGCGTATGCGACAGCCTGATCGATCATGTTCTGCCCTGCTCCCAGGGTGTCAGCAGCCATTATGATACGGCCTAGATCAAGTACATTCTGGAACAGGTCAACATCATCTGAGATCAGTTCAGCATCCGATTTGTCAAATACCAATTCGCAGGTAGTTCTGGTTTTATCAACGGTGGTAAGGTTTTTTCGTGACGCGGCATCGCTTGCGACAAGGTATATCTGTTGGTCTTTAGTCGCCACGAGATAGTAGTCTGCGGTTGAATCCAGTGCAAATATGGTGGTGCCATTCAATTTGCCGTTGTCAACGGAGATACCAGCCTTGTCTCTTGAGCCGATCGCGTCTCCAAATGCTATGCCAATCCTCAGGGAACCAGCGGCGATATTGGAAACCAGATCGTCATGCTTGCCAGCTCCCAGAAGGATATTGGGTGCCATAACAGAAGTACTGAGAAATGGAGAGGGGGTCACGTTGTAGCCAAGCAACTCTGAAATGACAGCGGCTTCCATCGTACCCAGACCCACGCCGCCAAGATTCTCCGGGATCAGCAAGCCAGGGATTCCCAATTCTGTCAGACCTTGCCAAACTTTCTTGTCATCTTCATCACCCGCGGCGATCTTACGTACCGCATCAAGCGATACCTGATCCTGCAGAAACCTTCTGACTGAGTCCTGTAGCAGGGTTTGCTCTTCCGATAATCCGAATTCCATGTTGTTCTCCTGCTACTTTGCCGCTTTTGGTTCGCGCGGCATATCGAGACCACGTTCACTGATAATGTTCTTTTGAATCTGGGACGTTCCGCCACCAATAATCAGCCCGAGTTGATACATATATTGACTTTGCCAACCGCCATTGCCGCGAGTGTAGGGATTGTCCTCGTACGAAAGACCAATTTCGCCCATGGCATCAATCGCCAGTGCTTCAAGATCATGACGCAATTCGGTCCCCTGTAGTTTAACGATCATTCTCGCGAGTGAGGCATCCTGTCCTTCATTCAGACGTGATGAAAGGATGCGCATATCGTTAAATTGCAAAGCCATCACCCGGCCCTGTAATCTCATGAGGCGATCAAGATAAACCGGGTGTTCGATAAGTCGAGCGCCGTCTATCGTCTCTTTCTTCATCAATTCTGTAAGGGAACTCAAGCGAGCCATCGCCGCATTAGGGTTGCCCAACATATCCCTTTCGTGCCCAAGCACTGCATTGGCCACCTGCCATCCCTGACCACGGTTGCCGACGATCTGATCCTTTGGAACCCTGACATCAGTGAAAAATACTTCATTGAAATTTGCGGCGCCGGTCATGTCTACGAGGGGTTTTATTTCTATCCCAGGTGTGTCCATCTTGAATAACAGAAATGAGATGCCATGGTGTTTTTTTGCCTCGGGTTCGGTCCTGACCAGGCAGAATATCCAGTCAGCAAGGTGGGCAGTACTCGTCCATATTTTTTGACCATTGATTACCCACTCATCACCGTCAAGTTCAGCCTTTGTTCGTAGACTGGCCAGATCGCTTCCAGCCCCAGGTTCTGAATAACCCTGGCACCAGACAATATCGCCGTACAGGGTTGGCTTTATGAACTCTTCGCGCTGTTCCTCAGTGCCCACTTCTAGCAATGTGGGGACAAGCATGGAGATGCCCTGACCCCCCATTCCCTGTGGTACGCCTGCGGAGCCGAACTCTTCTGCAATAATTCTTGATTTGATGATGTCTGGTTTTGCACCGTAGCCACCGTATTTCGTGGGAATGGTTCTGGCTGTATAACCGTGTTCGATTAATCTTTTCTGCCAGGCAGTACCTACTTCAGGTTTGGATCGAGCTTTTGGTGCTTTATCCCGGTTATTCGCGATGAAGTCTTTAACCTCTGCACGAAACTCATCGTATTCTTTGCCGAATGACAAATCCATGACATGCTCCCACGTTTATCTTGACGCGCAGCATATCTAGGATCTGATTCATGTTGCAATGGCAAATCTGGCCAAGACCTGGCCTCCGTCAAGTGATTTCTATAATTTCTGGAGAGTCGGACAGTTGGTTTTATCGACGCTTGCGAAGCTTGTCCATCTTGATGCTATAAGTGACCAATGACTTGTTCAGCACCTCAATTAACGCTTTTCTTTCTTCTGCATCTTCTGTCTTGTCGAGCGACTTAATCTCCTCCTTGAGCGATGAGATCTGACCTGCGAGGTCAATCTCCTGTGGTGCAATACCTGCATTCTTCAGGATACTGTGTGACATCCGCAGATGTTCAGGGGTTCGTTTCCAGTCAGACAGATCGAGCGGTTTGCCTTTGTTGGAAAGTCGCTCCGGCACACCATCGGCGATGGATTTGCGAATAATTTCCTCTACCGCATTGTAGATTTTCATGGCGGTATTATAGACAAATACGCGGCGTATTCCGACCAGGAAGTCAGCGGTGAGTCTACCTTTAGATGGCAATTCAGCCGGATTTAACCTGCTCGACCACCGATGCGATTTCATCCAGATGAGCCAGTACGGCTGACGGTTCTGACTGGGGTAGCGTGAAGAGTATTTCGTTAAATCCCTGATCCACTCTACCCTTGACGCTGTCGATGTCGGCAGGAGAGCCAAACAGGGCAATTGTCACATCATTGACATCCCGGCCACGTTTTTCACAGGCTTCCCTGAGATTGGCCATGCCACCGCTGCCTGATCCGCCAATGGGCATCCAGCCATCACAGTATTCGGCCACGCGATCAAATGCCCACTTTGAATTGGCCCCAAGCCAGATGGGTGGTCCACCAGCTTGTACAGGTTTTGGCCATGACCAGATAGGATCAAAGTCAACATAGTCCCCATGGAATTCCGCTTCGTCTTCCGTCCAGATCTGCTTCATTGCCAGCACTTTCTCGCGCACTATTTTCCATCGGTTCTGGAAATTAGCACCGTGATTTTCCATCTCCTCAACGTTCCATCCTGCGCCGATACCCAAAATGAATCGACCACCCGAGATGACATCCAGCGAAGCGCATTCCTTAGCCAGTGTAATTGGATCGCGTTCGATGACCAGACAGATACCTGTTCCAAGTTTGATCCGCTCCGTAACAGCAGCAGCAGCGGTTAATGCGACGAAAGGATCGTGGGTTCGCCAGTACCAGTTTGGCAGGTCAGTACCGCCAGGGAAGGGTGTCTTTCGCGATGCCGGTATGTGGGTATGTTCCGGGAAAAACAGTGAATCCAGCCCGCGATCCTCAACTGCCTTTGCAATTTCGATGGGTTGAATGGTTTGATCTGTTGGAAATATCTGAACGCCAAAATTAGCCAAAACTTTTACCTCCTGTGGGTCAGTTTGTAGTGGAAACAGGCAAACAAAATGCTGCTACGAAGAAAAAAGAGAATACTACCCCCAGTGTTTTTGTGCCATACAGTTGTTGGCATGCAGTTATTGGTACGGTTATTGGTACGTCAATCCGTCGGGCGGTTTGCCCGTGATAAGGCCTAAATATCCCTACCGGTGCAGATGGATAAGCAGGATATTGTCGCTGTTTCAGGCGCTTCGGAATATGGCTTTGTTAATTCGCTCATTATTCAGGAAGTGAACTACACTGAAGAGATAGAAAATTCAGGGAATGAAAAAATGAAAACCGCTATTGCCGCCTTCACGCCAAAACTAGTAACAGCTTCGATTGGATTTTGCATTCCATTTCTGACTGCCATGTACTTCTACAAGGCATTGGATACCGGAATGTTGATCGTACTGGGTCTGGGTTTCGTGCTCTTTTCTGTTGCGAGTGGAATAACGGCGCAACTGATGGTCACGAAGAGAGAGCCGGTGAAGGAGGTTGTTGAAGCCGTTCCTGAAGAGGAGGCAGATGTCGCAGATGAGATCGAACCCATACTGAGATTAATCTCAACGGCTCAGTCTGAATTCCAGTCGACATTGCAGGTTTCGTCGTCGGTGGGTGACGGGCAGGATCTTACCGAAGCGTTCGCCGAGCTTGAATCAGAGCAAGCAGCATTTGAGGGGGAAGCAACCAGGGCACGGGATGTTGTTAATGATACGACGTCGTTGGTCGGTGAAGGTGAATCGACAATGGTTGAAACCAGAAAATCTATGGAAGAATTGTCTGAAAGTGTGGATATAGCAGAGACGTCAATTGTCAAAGTGGCGAGTGATAGTGAGAATATTGGCGGGATTCTTGAAGTGATCAGAGGTATTGCTGATCAGACGAATCTTCTGGCCCTGAATGCGGCTATCGAAGCAGCACGAGCCGGGGAGCAGGGGCGTGGATTTGCCGTGGTGGCAGATGAAGTTAGAACACTGGCCCAGAGGACTCAGGAAGCAACAGGTGAGATTAATGAGATGGTAACGGAATTACAATCCGGTGCGAGTCATGCCACAGAGGTCATGAAAAAGGGTCGTGAGTTAACCGAATCGATGGTTGATCGTCTTGAGAATGCACTCCAGACTATCTCAAGGATCCGAGGCTCCGTTCAGGAAATTCAGGGAATCAGCGGCAAGATTCTCTCAGACAGCAATAGCCAGTCAGCAACAACTCAGGAATTGATTGGCCGACTTCAGGGGATTGCGAATGAATCCGATAGTGAAACTCAGATCGTGGCGTCCGGGGAGGCATTCTGCCAGGCACTGGACCAGTCACTTTCGTCTCTGGAGTCTGTGGTTAACGGTATGAGGTAATCCAGCCTGCTGGATTTTGCGGCACATGCGGCCAGGTGCGTACACTTCCTAAGTGTTGGTGTGCCGGGGAGTTAATTTCGTGAGTAGATCCCGATGGGTGCAACTGCCGCTGCTTGTTACAGGTCCGAGTCAATCGTATTGAATACCCGAATTCAGTGGGTAGTTATCATCCTTTATTAGTAGATAAGTGAACCGTAGTTCGACTTTACCAGAGTGATCCAGCTTGTGTTCTGCAGGTTGGAATGAAACACTTTAATCATGGTAGATAGACATCCGGGATTACCCGGTGAATCCAGCGGAAGGCCGAGGTTCTGGCCGAGTACATTCGACGCTTTCAGGGACAGCAATTTTCGCTGGTTCTTTGCTGCGCTCTTTGGCAGTTTTGCCTCAATGAACATGCAGATGTTCGTTCGGGGTTGGTTGGTATTCGAGATTACCGGATCATACGAAAAACTGGGTTGGATGACCGCAGCCGGGGGACTGGTAGGGCTGATTGCAGCGCCACTTGGGGGGGTGCTTGCTGATCGTGTCAAACAGAAGAAAAGGGTGGTTCAAGTCTGTCAATTCTGCAATGGGTTGCTTGCACTGGCCGTTGGTGTATTGATTGCTCAAGGCCAGCTTCTGTTTGTTCATCTCCTTATTGCTTCCGTCCTTCAGGGCATTGTCATGAATCTGATGATGCCGTCACGTCAGGCACTCACAAAAGATGTTGTAGGTCTCAGCCGACTGACAAATGCGATTGCTCTCAGCACCTCTGGTATGAATACTGCCCGCTTGTTATTACCTGGACTTGCAGGAGGAATGGTCGCAGCTCTGGGCGGTGGTGATGGTTATATAGAACCTGCGAAATGGGTATATTTCCTGATGACCGGATTGTATCTATTAGCGTCCGTCATTATGGTCAAAGTCAGTGTGGAGGACAGTATTCCGGAAAATCCTGTCGGCTCGGTATCTGCAGAACTCACCTCGGGTTTCAGATACGTGCTGGAGACGCCGGTGATCCTCATGCTGCTGGGATGTAATTTCATGATGGTATTTTTCAGCATGACTTATTTCATGCTGTTGCCGGGATTTGCGAAACAGGTGCTGGATGCGGGGCCTGAGCGACTCGGATTGCTCATATCTGTTTCTGGTGTGGGATCGCTGGTTGGTTCATTGCTCGTTGCGTCAATGCCAAACAGGAACAGAGCCAGGGTTCTTCTGTTCGGTGCATTGCTACTCGGATTTTCGTTGGTTTTATTTGCCTGGTCCGAAACATACTGGATCTCGATGATGTTGTTGACAGTTGTTGGCCTGGGCCAGGCTGCGAGAATGTCTTTGTCCAATGTGCTCATTCAGTCTTATGTCGATGACTCGTTCAGAGGTCGGGTGATGAGCATTTACATGCTTGAAATGTCTGTTCTCTCCATCGCTATCTATCCAATCAGTGTGGTGGCAGATCTAATTGGTCCGCAGTGGGCGGTTGGCATATCTGGTGCTTGTCTCATCGTTTTTGTCTCAATTCTGTTCAAGGTACCGGCATATAGAGATCTGAACTGATGCAATCCCGATGAATTGTCATGTATGCTTGAGTTCGAAATACTAAAGGTACCATTGCTGGTTATAATCAGCATTAACCAGCCAGATATTGAGTGGAAGAGTGACTGAAACTAAACCAACTATTCTGGTCGTGGATGATCAGCATACAGTGATTCGGGTAATGGAACGAATGCTAAAACCCGACTATCAGGTGTTGACCGCGGCGTCAGGAGAGGACGCGCTGGAAATCGCACAGGCAAAATTGCCAGATATTATTCTGCTAGATATGGTTATGCCTGGTATGAGCGGCATCGAAGTCTGCAAAAAACTGGGTGCGGACCCGCTGACCAGAAAGATACCGATAATTTTTGTGACCGCGATGGATGATCGGCATAACGAAGAATCCGCACTCAAGGCTGGCGCGGTTGACTACATTCCCAAACCCCCGTCTCCGGCAATTGTTCGAGCGAGAGTTGAGGTACATTTGAATGTTACCCGTCAGACAAGGTTCATCGAGGCAGTGGCCAGCGGGTATTTGAGCGATCCTGAAGCGATACGTCAGACCGCCAAGGAAATACTGGAAGATTAGCTAAGCTTCACCTGCTTAAGGTGATGACCAGGAAAGAACATTTGGCTGGTTGGTAATGATATTTTGTTTACCATCTGCCGGGACTAAATCAACATTTGAATCAACGGGAATCCAATGACCTATAGTTGTTTTACAGTAAATATAGAAAATAACATCGCCCACATAGTCCTGAACAGACCCGAAAAGCGCAACAGCATGAATGCAGCATTTTGGTCGGAACTGCCTGAGATAATCGAGGATATTGATTTCCAGAGCAAGGCGAGGGTAATTGTAATCTCCTCCACCGGACCGCATTTTTCATCCGGACTGGACATTGGCGCATTTGTTACAGGTGGTGGTGAAGCTGAACGAAGCGATCAGAAACAACCTGATACCAAACAGCACCGGGCCCGGGGTGAGAAGATCAGGCATATGCAGAATACATTTTCGGTGCTTGAGGAATGCCGGTTACCTGTACTGGCGGCAATACAAGGTGGATGTATCGGTGGTGGCGTAGATTTTACGACTGCCTGCGATATTCGCTATGCAAGTGCAGAAGCCTTCTTTACCATTTATGAAATTAATATTGGTATGACGGCAGATGTTGGCACCTTTCCCAGACTGGTTAAACTCATTCCTGAGGGGATCGTCAAGGAACTGGCCTATACCGGCCGTCGCATGTCAGCAGAGGAAGCAAAGTCAGTTGGGCTTGTAAATGCGGTATTTGAAGATCAGGAGACCATGCTGGTTGAAGTCATGAAAGTAGCTGAGCAAATTGCAAGCAAAGCGCCACTTGCTGTTTATGGTTGCAAGCGGTTGATTAATTACTCGCGGGATCACACGACAACTGATGGGCTTGATTATATCAGTATCTGGAATGCCAGCATGCTACAGCCGGAAGAGATGCGTGAAGCCATAACCGCAAATGGCGAGAAGAGGCAGGGTGATTTCGTTGAGCTCCCAACGAGACAGGCGCCTCATAGTTAACTGGTGCTCACGAACGGCAAGCCGCTGATTAACAAAGCCCAGGTTTCAGGGGAAACCCGGCTAATTATGCAAAGCGTTTTTGAGGTTTTGATCTGAAGCCTGGCAGAAGTTGTAGCAAGCGAGAGAAAAAAACCAACACCGCCATGATAATCTAGTCGGGTTCGTTCTCGGTCACGACCCGGTGGCGTTCTACAATGGTAGGCCAGAGGTTGAATATTTGTGGTTCATCAATCCCGAAAGTTTGTACCAGTCTGCTGTGTAGCTGTTCAGGTGAGTCGAGTACGATGGAACGGATTCCTTCGCTGTTGATACTCTTACTCACCCTACCCAGTTGAACTTCGATGCCCGAATCACTAAAAGTCTGGCAGACCAGTGCCATGCGAAAGGGTGAAGATTCATTGGTTTGTAGCCACTGAGATTGTTTTGATAGTAAATCAGTACTTGCCGGTTCAAGACTGAAATCAAATGAAGATGCGCCGCCGAATTCGTGATTGTGAAATCGCCAGAATCCATCAGCGTTTTCTTCGAGTTTCATTTGAAGTCCCCTCTGGATAAAGTTTGAGGGCTTTAATGGGATGGGGTCAATGAGCCCATCGCCAAATCCTGTATCAGCGATATATTCTTCACCATCAATCGTTACAAGCAGTACCAGATGATTACCCAAAGTGTCATCACCACGAACGACCCGCATGACGCCACCGGCTAGTTTTCTGACCTCAAAGCCGATCTCCTCGAGTGCCCAGGCAAGCAGACCATTCATTTCATAACACCAACCACCTCTTCGTCTCGTCACAATCTTATCGAAGGTTGGCTCTACTTCGATGAATACCTTCCGACGAAGCTGCACGTCAATATTCTCATATGGAATGTTGAGCAGGTGTTGCCGATGGATGGCTTTCAGGGTTGCCAAATCTGGCAGTGGAGTTCCGATGAACGCTATGCGATCAAGGTAGTCTTTTAATTTCATGGATTTGGAGCGGGTGAAGGGAATCGAACCCTCGTGGTCAGCTTGGGAAGCTGAAGTTCTACCATTAAACTACACCCGCATTATTTGTTCCGTTAGGTAGATGAGAAATGAACACTCGTTCTGTCTGTATAGAAAGACATGTGGTCTTTCAGGGCCTCGACTTCAGGATAAGGAGATTCATAGCTCCATACAATGTTATCTGCATCTGCCGAATCAGCATCAATCGAAAGTGACCAGTAGGACGCATGGCCTTTGAAAGGGCAATACGTTGAAAGGTCTGTTGGCGTAAACAGAGTCATGCTGACATCAGTCCGGGGTATATAATAGACGTCCCCATGCCTGCTCTCCTTTACCAGCAGGGCATTTGTTGATTCAGCGATGGTGGTGTCTGCATAGGTTACTCTGACTTTCCCTTCTGCTTTTTCTATACCAACGGCATAGTCGGGAATTCGGGCAAGGATTTTTTCTCGCGCTGGTGTCACCGAAAACTGGGGCATAACCATCTCCTGCAATGATTCAGTAGAAGCCGTCATCTTACTGGAATCGATTGCTCGATGTACATTTCGTTTTGTCTACCGGCTGTCCCGAAATCCGACCTGGGAAGGGTTTTGGCACGTCCGGTTGGCTGCCTCACTCGGAAGTTGAGTCCGTGAATCTTAGCTGTGAATGGCGCTACTCGGTAAACAGCGTATAATGCGGCTTTTTTCGGAAGTGGACTAACCCATGACGGACCGAACCGCGTCTGTTCAAAGGGACACGCTGGAAACCCAGATAAGTGTTTCAATAAACCTTGACGGCAAAGGCGAAGCGCAATTGCAGACAGGAATACCATTCCTTGAGCATATGCTCGACCAGATTGCGCGCCACGGATTGGTGGATCTTAATATAACGGCCAACGGCGATCTTGATATCGATGCCCATCATACCGTTGAAGATATTGGAATCACGTTGGGGCAGGCTGTAAATCAGGCTGTGGGTGATAAAAAAGGTATCAGGCGATTTGGTCATGCTTATGTCCCTCTCGATGAAGCCCTCTCGAGGGTTGTGATCGATTTCAGTGGGCGACCTGGATTTCAGTTCGATGTCGAGTTTAATCGCGCCAGGGTAGGTGATTTTGATGTGGATCTGTTCACTGAGTTTTTTCAGGCTTTTACCAATCACGCCAGTGTGACTCTCCACATTGACAATATCAGAGGGCAGAACGTCCATCATCAGATTGAGACGATATTCAAGGCTTTCGGTCGCGCTCTTCGCATCGCAGTTGAGTTTGATCCTCGAATGAGCGAGTTGCTACCTTCAACCAAGGGTGCTTTGTAAATGCAGATTATACCTGCTATTGATTTCAGGAACGGTAAGGTTGTAAACCTGAAGCAGGGTCAACTGGAACAGACCACCACTTATTCAGATGACCCGGTCGGTATGGCGGATCACTGGGTAAGCCTCGGGACTGAAAGACTGCACCTTGTTGACCTCGATGGTGCTTTCCAGGGGAAGCCCGTTAATAATACTGCGATTGCGCAGATTGCAAGCAACCATCCGGATCTGATCATCCAGTTAGGTGGCGGTATCAGGAGTCCGGAGATAATTGAGAGTTATCTGAACGCTGGCGTTGATTATGTGATTATTGGCACAAAGGCGGTGGAGGAACCGGAGTTCGTCGGTGATATGTGCAGAAAGTTCCCAGGCCACATCATTGTCGGTCTCGATGGCTTGCACGGTATGGTTGCCAAGAACGGCTGGAAGGAAGTGACCGAGATTTCAGTTAAGAGTCTCGCGATGCTCTTCCAGTCGGACGGTATTGAGTCCATCGTCTACACGGATATTGGCAAGGACGGGATGATGGGAGGCGTGAATCTCCATGCAACGCGTGATCTGGCTAGTACCGTGACAGTTCCAATTATCGCTTCCGGTGGCGTCAATGATATTGGGGATATTGAGGCGTTGCTTGAAACTGACAGGAAGCTCGATGGCGGCATTTCAGGTGTTATTACCGGCAGAGCGCTCTATGAAGGTACGCTGGATCTGGTTGAAGCAATTGCGCTGGTCAAAAACGACAACACCTGAGGTGGCGATGTTTTAGCCCGCCGGATGCGACGAGAACAACAATAACATTTGGGGGCAATTGAGATGAAACTCGGAATCAGCATCCGAAATATGGGTCCGCAATCAACGCGGGAGATTATGACGGACTGTGCAGTCAGCGCAGATCAGGCAGGCCTCGATTCACTCTGGATTACCGAACATATTGCAATTCCTCCCGATGATGCTGAAGGATCAAATGGTCGGTACCTTGACCCGCTCATTACGTTGTCCTATCTCGGAGCAAAAACAAGCCAAATTAAACTGGGAACCGGTGTCTTGATATTGCCGTACAGGCCACCCCTGGTCACTGCGAAGCTGGTTGCAACGCTGCAGGAATTGTGTGAAGGCAGATTACAGCTTGGGGTTGGTATTGGCTGGATGAGAAGTGAATTTACAGCGCTGGGTATTAACCTTCGTAAAAGGGTAGGTGATTCACAAAGGGTTCTGACATTTCTACACGAAGCATTTGAAAATGATGTGGTTACGCAACATGATCAACCATTTATATTTAGCCCCAGACCCGCAAGGCCACCCATTATTGTTGGCGGTGCGGCACCTCACGCGATTAAGCGTGCGGTAAGTTTTGGTGACGGCTGGATGCCGATGGGGCTCACGCCTGAGGTGCTCGCGCCTATTGTGGATGAGTACAAGTTGCAGCTGGAAGCAGCAGGAAAACCCCCGTCCCCCGAAATTATTGTAACGACGGGTTTGCCATTGGAGGATTCAAATCGGGCAATGGATCTCATTGAATTGTACAGGCAGGCAGGTGCAACAACGGTCGTTCATGGGCAACGCTACAACGAGGCTGGTGAGTTGCTACGTTCAATTGACTTGCTCCAGAATTTAATCTAACAGTTGAAACCGCTGTCCTGCCAGAAGAATCAAGGCGCGTGGATTCAGTGGTGATGATTCAATATTTGTCTGTTTAGTCAGCGGGCGAAACGACTTGCAAGCGTCTGATCTGTTGAAGTGCACTCAGATTTGATGCGGGGATGATTTCGATGCCCTGTTGACCAAGTTCCGGAATGACCATCTCCAGATAATCAAGGGTGACCTGGTAGGGATGTGCAATACCAATAGCAGTCCCCTCTTTTCGGGCAATGCGAATCAATAGTTTGAAGGCACTGTCAATTTCAGAAAAAGACCGATTATTGTCCAGAAAGACGTCCCGTCTGGACGACAGAATGTTTTTCTCCCTGGCGATTTTCTGTGCAACGCTTTTTGGCGTTGTTCTTGAGTCGATGAAGAAAAAGTCTCTGCGCTTGATCTCATCCATTAACCATGTCATCTGGATGGTCTGTTGGGTTAGATAACTGCCTGTGTGATTATTGATGCCCGTGGCGTGTGGTACTTTTCTTATTGCCTCAGACAAGGCAAGGAGAAAATCTTCTTTGTTGAGATGTTCAGTCAGCCCCCCCGGGCCAAGAGGTCGGTTCGTTAGATTGGCCATGGGCAAATGCACAATCACTTCTTTGCTCAGTGATTTTGCGGTCTCTGACAGTGACCGGGCATGACGGGTATATGGCAATACACCGTATGTGAGTTGACCCGGTAGAGCCAGTGCTCGTTTACCACGATTATAGTTGTGCCCGACATCGTCAATAATGATAGCGACATAGGCTGGTTCATGGGCATTTGCATCTGCTGCAGCCAGTAGGGTAAGCAGCGCAATACCGATAAGACTATTGAGGCGATTTAAAATTGTTATTATCCCTGTGGCTGTCTTGGCTTTGTTGCAAGTATATGAAGTCCCTTGAGTAAAGTCAGTGCTTCGTTCAATTGATAATCTTTGCTTGCCAGATCTGTCGACTCTTCGTCCTCTTCAGCATCAGCATCAGCATTGTTGTTCTGCAGGTGTTTTGGAAGATCCCTTTCTTTGATTCTGAATGGATTGCGCTTCATTTTAGTGACCTTTGATCTATCCACCCGGATGTCCGGCACGATGCCCTCTGCCTGAATAGAACGTCCATTGGGTGTGAAATAAAGCGCAGTGGTAAGTTTTATAGCCTTTTCATTGTTCAGGGGCAGCACTGTCTGCACAGAACCCTTTCCGAAAGTATCAACGCCCATGATGACCGCTCGACCATGGTCCTGTAGGGCACCTGCAACGATTTCAGACGCCGAGGCGCTGCCTTCGTTAACCAGGACGACCATTGGTACGCCGTCTGTGGAATCCGGCGTGGTTGCGCTGAATCTCAGGTCCGAATTTGATAACCGACCCGTGGTATAAACAATCAGACCCTCGTCAATAAACAAATCCGAAACCCTGACAGCGGACTGCAATACACCACCGGGATTGTTTCGCAGATCAAGAATCAGACCGAGTAATTTGCCATCTTCCGTTAGTTTCTCGAGAGCTTTCTCTGTTTCTTCGCCGGTTCCGCTCTGGAACTGGGCGATACGCAGGTAGCCATAACCATCTTCAAGCTTTCTCTGGCGGACACTTGCTACCTGGATGACCTCACGGACAATATTCAATTCCTTGGGAGTTGGTTCACCTTCTCTGACGAAGGTCAATTTGACTTCGCTGCCCGGTTCGCCCCGCATGGCTTCAATCGCCTCATTGAGAGACATTCCTTTTACGGGAACTTCATCGAGCTGCAGAATAAGATCGCCAGCTTCCATGCCTGCCTTATCTGCAGGAGTATCGTCCATGGGAGACACGACTCGGAGGAATCCACCGTCCATGGCGACTTCAAGCCCAAGTCCACCGTAGTTTCCTGATGTGTTTTCCTGAAGGTCTGAAAATGTCTGACGGTCCAGATAGGCTGAATGAGGATCAAGTTCAGAAAGCATGCCCTTGATGGCATTTTCGAGTAGGGTTCGGTCATCTATCTCTTCAACATAGGCTTCACTTACCCTATTGAAAACCTCAGCAAATATTCTGAGTTCATTCAATGGTAATCGTGCAGGCAATTCCTTTTTGCCGGAAGGTTGTGAGCTTATTATCTGCGCTGTCTCGGGCCCGGTTTCGGCATCACTGCCCTCGGCAGCGAAACAGTTCGTGGTGAGCGCAAAAATAGCGGTTGCTGTCAAAAGGATTTTGAATCGCATCATTAGTCGCTTCCTCATGCCGTTGTTTTAAGCGGTCTCGCCTGACACCATAATTGCGGATCTGATGGTATACCCGCAGAACGTATCTCAAAATATAAACCAGATCTCTGCTGACCGCCTGTATTTCCGACATTTGCAATCAGTTCACCTGCAGCGACCCAATCACCGGTTTCACGATAGAGCACCTGATTATGCCCATAAAGAGACATGTAACCCTCTCCATGGTTAATTATCAATAGTAGACCGAAGCCGCGAAGCCAGTCAGAAAAAACGACTCTGCCATAGTGAATGGAGTGTACCGGCTCTCCCTCATCGGCTTCTATGAATACACCATCCCAGTGGAGCTTTCCTTCATTTCGGCCTGAGCCGAATCTCTGCCTGATATCTCCGTTCACAGGTAATAACATATTACCTCTCATATCGGCAAAGGGTTGGGCATCCTCCGGTGCGGACAAATTTACGATACCGGCAATGATGCGTTCTAGCAATGAAGCCAGATGTTCTCTGTCGAGGGTTCTTTTTTCAATCAGATCACCGGTTTCGTTTATCTGTTGAACCAGTGCTGAAAGCACTTTCTTCTTCTCTCGCTGAAGGGAAATCAGGCTGGTTTCCTGCCGCTCAAGTTGCGTACGCCTCTTGTCCAGCACCTGATTCTGTTCCTTGATGTTTAATTCAATGTCGTCCAGTTCCCGAAGCAGGACTTCATAGGCATCAATCTGCTCCGTTCTTGCCCGATTGAAGTAATCGTAATATTTCATCATTCGTGCGAGCTGGTTTGGATCTTCCTGGTTCAGAACGACCTTGAGATAATGTTGTGTACCCAGTTTGTGTGCTGCTCGGATCTGCTTGCCGATATGTCGCTGCTGGATCTTTTTCTTACCCTCAAGCTCTTTTTGTTCAAGAATCAATGATGAGATTTTGTCTTCACCATCGACGAGCTTCTGCTGGATTTCATTAATCTTGTTGAGTATTTCACTGATTTCTTTTTCATTGAGTTCAAGGGAAGACTCCAGTTCAGAGCGTTGGCTCTTTGTGCTTTCAAGCATCTCGCGAAACTTCGATATCTCAGCTTCAAGGGCATCCAGTTCCTTCCGAAGCTTGTCTGGGTCAGACGATTCCTGGGCAAAGGTCTGGTCACCAGAAAGCAGAACAACGAAAGTGAGAATGAGACAGATGAACAAGCCAGTTTGATTTTTGCTCGGATGCAACACTACTTTATTTCCCTTATCTTCATGGATTTGCACAGACTATTAAGGATTTGCCTGTCATTTCGGCGGGTTGTTCGAGATCCATCAGCGCCAGTAATGTCGGTGAAATATCACACAAATACCCGCCTGACTGTTCCAGAATCAGCGGTTTGTTGCCCAGATAGACAAGAGGAACCAGGTCCGATGTATGAGCGGTATGCGGTTGTCCTGTCGATTTATCGTGCATGAGTTCGACATTACCATGATCCGCAGTAATGAGGCAGTGACCATCGACGGACTGTATGGCCGATTCGATTCGATTGAGACACTCATCAATACACTCAACGGCTTCGATTGAAGCGTCGAGATTGCCTGTATGTCCCACCATATCACCGTTGGCGAAGTTACATAAAACAAAATCAAAATCCTTTGAAGAGATCGCGTCGACGAGTTTATCCGTGACTTCAATGGCACTCATTGATGGTTGCAGATCATAGGTCGCAACATCCGGTGATGGTATCAGTTGTCTGATCTCCCCCTCGAAGACAGCCTCGCGGCCGCCGGAAAAGAAGAAAGTCACGTGGGCGTACTTCTCAGTCTCGGCAAGGCGCAACTGACTCTTTCCGATATCTGAAAGATATTCGCCCAGGCTATTGTCGATCTTAAGCTTGGAAAAAGCGCAGTCTGCATGAATATCGGTGGCATATTCGGTGAGAGTTACGAAAGTTGATAATCGGGGCCTTGTCTCACGGTTGAATTTGTCAAAATCATCATCGGTAAAAGCCCGGGTAATCTCTCTGGCCCTGTCAGCTCTGAAATTCATAAAGACCACAGCGTCTCCGTCATTTATCCGAACCGCCTCGCCGTTGACTTTAATAGCTGTGGGTTCTACGAATTCGTCTGTCTCACCCCTGTCATAGGCTTTATCCAGGGCATCGACAGGCGATTCGAAGGCGAAGTCTGCATTTCCGCTTGTGACCAGATTATAAGCTTTGGCAACCCGGTCCCATCGGTTATCCCTGTCCATCGCATAGTAACGTCCGACAATGGAAGCAATTGCACCGTCAGAATTCGAGTCCGCTGCCATCGCGGCGATATCGGATTGCATGGTTAAAAGAGACTTCCGTGCAGATTGAGGCGGTACGTCCCGTCCATCCAGAAAAGCGTGGACATAGACCCGAGGTACACCCGCATCGAAGGCGAGTTTCACTGCAGCTTTAATATGATCTTCATGGGAGTGAACCCCACCTTCAGAAAGTAATCCAAACAGGTGCAGAGCATTTCCTGAAGCTGCAACACTTTCTGCAGCTTCTCTCAGAACGGGATTCCGGAAAAAGCTGCCGTCGGTAATCGTCTTCGAAATGCGGGTGAAATCCTGGTCAATGACACGACCGGCACCCAGATTCATGTGGCCAACCTCAGAGTTGCCCATCTGACCTTCTGGTAGTCCTACATCCGATCCGGAGGCTGAAATCAGGCAATGTGGCCTGTTTTGCCAGATTTCATCCCAGACCGGAGTTCTGGCGAGATGGATAGCGTTTGCATCGGTTTGGTCCCGATGCCCCCAGCCGTCAAGAATAATCAGGACATGCGGTGTCTTTCTCGTCATACAAAAACTTATCGTTGATTTCAGCGCTAATATTACCGGTTAGCCAGGGATGAGAGAATGGTCGGGGACGAACATTTTTGGTGTATACTGCGCGACTTTGATTTACAAGCAACTATCACAGCGAAATGTTCCAGCAAATTTTTGAATTTATCGGCAATCACCCGTTCCTCATCGGCGTTTTTCTTGTTCTGATTGTTGCTTTTGTCATCAATGAAGGTAAACAGGGTGGGGCGGCCATCAGCACGAGTAATCTGGTTAACCTGGTCAACCGGGAAGGTGCTGTCATTCTGGATATTCGAGATAACAAGGATTTTGGTCAGGGGCATATAGTTGAGGCAATCAACATACCACTGGGTAGTTTTGATCAGCGCGTCAGTGAGCTGGAAACCAAAAAAGACAAACCGATCGTGGTGGTTTGCAAGGTGGGTCAAAACTCAGGGACCATTGGCCGTAAATTAAAGGCCATGGGGTTTGAGAATGTCAGAAGACTGGCAGGTGGTATGGCTGAGTGGTCCGCGTCAAATCTTCCTGTTGTCAAGGGATAGCGATGGAACCTGATGGCAGCAGAGTGCTGATGTACACCACGCGATTTTGCCCTTTTTGTATTCGGGCCAAATCTCTTCTGGATAGTAAGGGCATCGATTATGAAGAGATTTCTGTTGATAATGATCAGGCGATGCGTCGAGAAATGATGCAGAAATCTGATAGATATACGGTACCTCAAATCTGGATTGGAGAGATCCATATCGGAGGATGTGATGAATTATTCATGGCAGAGAGAGACGGGCGTCTCGACAGCCTGTTAGCGCAATAGCATGGGAGTTGTAAATGAGCGAACAGGGTAATGATCCTGAAACTGAAAGCAATGCGGTAAATGGAGACGATGAGCCAAGGTTCGCATTACAACGAATCTATGTAAAAGACGCTTCATTTGAATCCCCGAGGTCACCAGACTGTTTCAGGGGGCAGTGGCAGCCAAAAGTAAACCTGGAATTGAATTCACGATTTGCTTCTGTTGACACTGAATTATATGAAGTAGTGCTGCACGTCACTGTTACAGCAAGGAATGACGAAGAAGAAATCGTTTATCTGGCTGAAGTGCAGCAGGCGGGAATATTCCTCATCCAGGGTCTGGAAGATGAACCGCTGAGCAAGACACTGGGTAGTTTTTGTCCGAGCATCCTGTTCCCATACGCCAGGGAAGCCATAGATACTGTTGTGATCAAAGGGAGTTTCCCCGCGTTGATGTTGGCGCCGGTGAACTTTGATGCGATATACGAGCAGGCCCAGCAGAAAAAGCAGGAATCTCATTAGCCAGGAGCAGGCGGTTCCGCCGGGTGGGTCGGCTCATGCAGAGTTGACGAAACCCTGCTGTCGCCAGGCCTCATAAACAATAACCGCCACTGCGTTGGCCAGGTTCAGACTGCGACTATTTGCCTGCATGGGTATCCGTATTTTCCTCTGTCGAGGCATTTCTGCCAAAAAATCATCAGGCAATCCCCTTGTTTCGGGTCCAAATATCACCAGATCATCAGGTTTGTAATCAATTTCGGTGTAGTTTATCTCGCCTTTGGTTGTAATCGCATAAATTGTATTAAATTCAAGGGCTTGTAGGGATTCCATATCTTTATGAAGCGCCATGCTTGCCCATTCATGGTAGTCGAGACCAGCCCGTCGCAGCCGCCTGTCATCTATCTCAAATCCGAGTGGTTCGATGAGGTGCAGCCGCGCACCTGTATTGGCACACAGTCTGATCACATTACCGGCATTGGGAGGAATTTCGGGCTCGAACAGAGCGACGTTTAACACTGGCTTTCCCCGGGTTTTAGTTATGCGCAACCTCTGAATGCATTGGCGTCCGTGGTCTACACTTCATATTAGGGTGTATTTTCAAACGTCGGAGTTTATCACTAACACCGTCGGGTGACGTGCGCTTGGTGAAAAGGGGACAAGATGAAGGTTAGTTAGTCGTGCGACTACTTGATATTTTTAGGAAACCAGCGAAATCAGGACTGCTAGGCATTGAGGTTAGTCCCTATGGTATTGCCCTGGCGTGGATTGACCGGCCCGAGAGTGGTTCAAATGGTACCTGTCAGTGCCACTACATAGAGGGGAATGATCTTGCTGAGAACGGACGTTCACTCAAGAAGTATCTGAGTGATTGTTCGCTGGACAATATGCCTGCACACGTTGTTCTACACCCGGCTATTTACCATATTCATTTTATAGACAGACCCGAAGTCGAAGATGAGGAACTCGATGAAGCCGTGCGTTGGAAAATCAAAGACCTTGTAGACGTCCCCGTCAAGGATCTGGTGATTGATGCTTTTGCATTGCCCGGAGATGCATACAGAGGGGGTCAGAAAAAAGTATATGCAGTCACGATAGAAAGAGAACTACTACAGGAAATCGTTAGCACAATTGAAGCGTCAGGCGCTGATATCAAATCAATTGGTATCAGTGAACTGGCGGTTAGTAATGTCGTCAGCATGATGCACGACGATGTTGGTGGTGCGGTGATGTTGCGAATGCGAAATTCCAACGGAACGATAAATCTCTCAGATGCTGGCGACCTGTATTTAACCCGTCAAATAGAATCAGGCGTATCGATGTTGGAGACTAGCGATGAATCAGTGAGAGACGGAATGATGGAAAACTTCCTGCTCGAAATTCAGAGATCACTGGATTATTACGATAATCAACTGGGTAAGGGTGGTATAAAAAATTTCCTCATGGCACCGACACGAGTCGATCATCACCTGATTGAGGATTGTCTGCGTGATCAGTTGGGCATCGAAGTCAGGTCCATTGACGTAAATGATTTATTTGAGGTTGAGCAGGCAATTCCTTTTGAGCTGCAAAGCAATTGTTTTGCGGCCATCGGGGCGGCATGTGGTGAGCATGTGGGGAGCGGGATGCAGCGATGAGGCAGACAATAGATTTTTATGGAAAGCTGGATGGCCAGAAATCTGTATCAAGTTCACTCGCCTGGATCGGGATTAGCTGGATTGCTCTGTTATCGGGATATCTTGCGTGGATGATTGTGCTGAATCTCCAGGAGGAGAAGCTTGAGAGATCTCTGAATGAACTGGGTGACACGAACAAACAGCTTGAACGTGAAATCGCAGTCGAGGTTAAGAAAAGTCAGCAGGATGATTTAGGAATCCTGGAGGCGAAACTGAGGGATCTCAGAGCGCAACAATACGAACAACAGCTCTTGATTGATCAGCTTCGCACTCCTTCGTTCAGTAATCTCGACGGATTTTCCGCCACACTTGAAGGGCTTGCAAGGCAACACAGGAAGGGTATCTCGGTTGAGAAGATAGAAATGACGGAAAGTGGTACCGCGTTTCATATGAGCGGGAAGGTGCGGCATCCCATGGATGTCCCAGCCTATATCGTAAGGCTTGGGGATGAAGAGGTATTTGAGGATATGGCCTTTGAGAAGATTGTCATCGGAGAATCAGCATCCGGGCTTACGTTTGAGGTCAGGTCGTGGACGAACATTTGATGACCTCTTACTTGGAAATTTCAGGCGGGATGTCTCATATGTGCTGCGAGGGAAACGGGCATGGCTGAAATGCAGATAGACATAAAGGAAATGATTGAAAAAATCGATGCATTGTCTCTTCGGGAGAAGACGCTAATCGCTGCCACTATTGCAGTCGTACTTGGATTCACATTGCAGTTTTTGCTGATTGATCCGGCCCTTCAGCGACAGGCCGCTCTTGAGAACAGGATCAGTGCAGCTTCGAAGTTAAACCAGGTATTGCAGACTCAGCGACGTAATAGCCCCTCTGTTAAAAATGCGGCGCTGAAAAAGAACCTGAACGCCGAGATCAGGGCTGTTGAAAGACAACTGTCGGCACTTGACGACGAGATAACAAAATATGCGGCAACACTGGTTTCTCCTGATGAGATGCCAGGATTGCTACAGGTTCTATTGGCAGGGCAATCACTTCAGCTAATCAGAATGAGTAATATTGATCCAGTACCGATGATGGACCGCGTTGAGCGTGAAAGTGAAGAAGTAACATCAATCAACCAACGAAAAGATCTGTATCGTCATGGGATATCAATGCAGCTAAGAGGGAACTACCACGAGGTTATTGGATATCTGGCGAAACTGGAGGCGCAATCGTGGAAATTGATCTGGCACTCCATGAAGTATGAAGTAATTGACTATCCAATAGGCGAGCTGGATCTGCAGCTACAGACCCTGAGTACAGAGAAACACTGGCTGGGTGTATAGGGGAGTAACTTAAGGAAGGGAAACTCCTCTATGGGATGTGAAAGGAGGCAGGAATTAAATGGATTTTTGTATGTGATGTTGTTATCGGTATCACAACTTTGCCTTGCGGCCGATTTGCCTGATCCGACTCGTCCGCTTGATGAAATCGTTCAGCACTCAAGTGAAGGGACGCTGGAAGAACAACTGCCAGTGTTGCGCTCGGTATTGATTGGTTCAGATCGACGTTTGGCGATCATTGATGGCAAACGTTACAGGGAAAACGATCGAATAGGGTCTTATCGACTCGTAGTGATTAAGGAAGATCATGTGACTTTAGAAGACGGAACCAGAAGAGTAGAGCTTAGGATGGCTTCCGCTCGAATTAAGGAAGGGCGTTGATGTTTGATCTGCGTCTTGCTTTATATGCGATCTCCAGTCTGTTGCTGTTGCATCTGGGTGGTTGCGCATCACTTGAATCAACCCTTGGTGACGAAAACCTGTTTGACGTATCTGGTGAAATTGCTTCACAGGCTGTAGATATTGAAGCAGAGGTAATGCGTCCACTGCCGAAAACGAATGATGCTGTGGTGGACATCACGCTGTTTGACGTATCGGTGGAAGATACCCCGTTACCGGTATTCCTGATGGGTCTCGTTGAAGATACGCTCTATAACATCGTTGTCCATCCGGATGTCACAGGGAATGTCAATCTTAGTCTTAAACAGGTCAGTGTTGTCGATGTGCTGGAAATTTTGAGAGATATGCACAACCTGCACCTTGAGGTTAAGGGCAGGCTGATTCAGGTCATGCCAAATACGATGGAAACCAGTCTGTTCAGTCTTGATTATGTCAATCTGTCGAGGCAGGGCACGTCAGATATGCGGGTAAGCACCGGTAGTATCAGAGACGCCGAAACCGGCAACAATAATTCAGGCAGCAA
>CAZJRI010000035.1:20294-39022 GCA_964548025.1 uncultured Pseudomonadales bacterium | reverse complement strand
AGAAAATATACGAGGGGAGTCAGAATCGAAACGACAATAACCGAGAAGACAACGAAACTGCTCCGCCATCCAATCGCTTCTACCAGGGCAGTAACCAATGGCGGCATCACGACTCCCGCCAATGAGGCACCGAGAACACCGAGTGCTATCGCCCGACCACGCCAATGATCGAACCAACTGATAATCGTCCTGTGCCAGGCCAGATTGCCCATACAACTCATGCCGAGTCCCATCCCCACCCCGATGATCAGATAGAATTGCCAGAGAGTCTGACAGGCAGCCAGCATCAGATACGAGAGGGTAACTATCCCAATACCAGACAGGATAACCAGTCTGGGTGAATGAGTATCCAGAAAACGGCCAAGGAAGGGGGCGATAACAGCACTGGTCACCGCGGCAATAGAAAAGCCCATGGCTATTTCAAATCGACTACCGTCAGCCAGCTCTTCTGCCAGCGAGGGGAGAAATACACCCCTTGAATAAGAATAAAAACCCGTCCCGAGAAAGGTTAGAATCCCACCGATAACGACGACAATCCACCCGTAAAATATCGACGACGAGCCACTGCCTTCTGGTGTCTCTTTCATACCACAACTACTGTACTTCGAATGATAGAATCACCCATCATACACTCAGTGGCGCTTCACATCAGGATAATGACAAGCGAACCCGACACAAGATGAAGAGAATCACCCTTGTATTCTCGCTGCTACTTTTTCTGTCTTTTACGAAGACCACAGCAGCAGGGGACTACAGCAATCTGATCAGAGCAGTTGACGACATCCGGCAACGTGAGAACATCTCGGGGCTGGTATTGATCATCACCGATGCCAAACAAACCGAAGCAGCCAGAGCGCTTGGCAAGCCCAACCGGAACTCCAATACACCACTCACCCTGGAACATCACTTCAGAATAGGATCAGTCTCAAAAATGTTCGTCGGGCTGGCTTTGCTGCAGCTCAGAAAGAAACACCCTGTAACACTTGATACACCGATGACTGAAATTGTCGAATTCACCCCCTATGAAAACCGCTGGGAGGATAAATACCCTCTGTCGCTTGCACACCTGATGGAACATACAGCAGGGATCACTGACATGTCCCGAAAGGAATTCAGCTACGAGGAATCACTTTCTCTGCTTGATGCCTTTCAGGTAGACCCTGAATCAAGACGGCAGAAATGGCAGCCGGGTTTTCATCATTCCTATTCAAATAGTGGCAGCGGTATCGCGGCCTATGCTATCGAGCAGATCTCGGGTTTACAATTTGAGGACTTCGTTGAAACAGAAGTATTCGAGCCAATCGGTCTTGATTCTGCGACTTACCATCCCCCCTCAGAATCCAGCTTAAACCTTACTGCGGGTTATGATAAAGACGGCATCACACCAATCCCCTATTGGCACACCCTCTATCGGGCATTCGGTGGGATTAATATCAAACCCATTGAAATGGCTATTCTGATCAGAATGTATCTCAATAACGGTCGTATTAACACAAAGCAGGTTTTTTCAGCCGGGGAGATCAGGCGAATGGAGACTCCTGAAACAACACTCGCTGCGAAATCAGGTCTCACCCACGGTTATGGCCTTGGTCTTTATCACTTTATTCACGATGGTTTTCAGTTTATCGGTCACGGGGGTGATGCGGACGGTTATCTGTCCTATCTTGCCTATTCAAGAGAACTCAACCTCGGCTATTTTGTTTCGTTCAACGCATTCAATAATTCTGCGATGCGACAGATACGAAATACTATCCAGGACCGGTTGATTGAAGATAAAACGAAGCCAGAGCGGCCAAAAAATTATTCACTGAGTTCCAGCCGACAAAAACAGATCCAGGGTAACTATTCAGCCGTAACCTTCCGATTCGGCAAACAACCGGCAGATCATCAATTGCAGATCATTATCAGAGACAAAAAACTGTTTACCCGATATCGCAATCGAGATCGAGAACTGATACCCGTCACTTCGAGCCACTTTCGACGACGGAACGAACCGGTTGCCACCATTGCCATCGTAGAAAAAGATGACACAGTGTATTTTCAGGGAGATCTTGGGAATTTCAGAAAGAATGGGAGTTAAGTCCTTATTCTCGCTCCGCAGAATAGATTTCCTGAAGTATCCTGCGCCATTCAACATACTGGCTCTTTAACGAACCGGTAAGTTCGATAACTCTGCCTTCATATTCTGCGACGGTTGGCCTGATTTCTGAATCGAGAGAAACCGCCAGTTCGCGGAGTGCATCTTCATTCAGTTTAAACTCCTTGTAGGTTTTGTAGACATCCTCCAGCGTTTTCCAGCGATTTTGTCTTCGGTATCCGGTTGAACCAGATTCCTTAAGTTCCTCGTTATAAACCATAAGATCGAAACTATACTGTAGCCAGAATGGATAAGCCCTCTGCATTTTCTGGTAGAAAGAATTGAATTGTTCATCCATGGTATCGATAAACAGGTATTCGCTTTCACGGATTTTCCTTACGCGCAGATACATGGCGTCGTCCCTGGCCGGAAGACTCGACATTTCTATCAATCCGTCGTCGGTTACTTCAAGATAATGCTCGAATACTCTGGGCGATAGTGCAACGGCATAACGAAGGGTAGATATATCGAGGATATCGGACAAGGCAGCCTGATCCAGCCTGGCTCGCTCCTCGTACATATCGTTAGCAATTGCATTGTACAGATCCTGAAATGGGTCATCATCGATCAACAAATCGGGATCATATCCGTGGTCTGTTGTCGTATCAGAATAGATCCTGTCCAGCCAGACATGGCCTCTGCTGTCACTCACCCGAACCTGCAACTTCAGCTCGACCGCATTTGATTGCAGAATCTGGGATGTCACCAGTACTTCTGCTGCTGGATCGACTTCCGGCAGAACCCGCACTGCTCCCCAGTGCCTGGTCGCTTCCAGCGTGTTTTTCAGCACAACAGGCATATAACCTGCTTCAGCATCCCTCAGGTGCCGCTGGAACTGGCTAACCCTTTTTTTCTCCGGGTCGATACCGGGCTCGAAGGCAATGACTGTAACATTCAGCGCGTTGCTTTCATCAACGGTTGCCACATTCAATGGCACCGAGATGGCAATCGGAGCAGGTGCCTCTTCAACTGTTGTTGGTGTGGTGCAGCCATTTACAACGAGAACGCAAATGAACGTCAAACAGCTAGTTAGCCAGGTCTTTATCCGTCCCAAGCCAGCAGGTTTTCTTCTTCTCAAGGGTATATTCACATTCAAATTGCGACTCACCGGGTTCGAAAGGCATATAGACGCGATTCAGAGTGAATTCCCGGGAAAATTCATTCGACCTTACCGTCGTCGCCACATTCAGTCTTTCTCCGTTGGGAGATAAAACCATACGATTGCTGACCGTCAGCCCTTCCGGCAGCGAGACGATGAATATTAGCTGCCCATTCGGATCAATGCCGCAATATTCTCTGCCCAGCCTGGTGCCGTTTATCACTCCCGCCTGTTCAAAGTCGCAGGTGAGTGAATAGTCTCCATCACGTTCGACAACTATATAACCCGGCGATTGCTCGATGGTCAGTACCAGCGAACGGCTGATTGATTCTGCCAGAGTGCCCAGACCAATCACACCCTGAAGATCATTGATTGCACCAGCCCTTCCTCTTGATGGCAACCTTGACGGTAAACGAGCACCGAGGTGGCCAATTGCCTGTTTTTCCTGCCGCTGCTGTTGTTCAAGCTGACTACGAGTCACATCATATAACCATCTCAATTTGTCCCGGGGACTCTCTGTCAGGTTGTGGTCAAGTTCCCAGGATCCGGAGAAATCAGCCAATGGTGACTTTTCAATTGTAAGCTCTGTTTTGTCAGTCGCACATCCTGCCACCAGCAGCAGCATGATTACCCGCGTTAAGTTTTCCAAGTATTGCTTCATAGGAAACCTGAGACCAGCAACATTATTGATCGTTCAATCTGATACCGCATTAGGGTGCCTGAAAGAACGCTAATTCACTAGCAATTATGCACCCGACATCATTCAAACACATCACCGAACAGGCCGATGTATGCTAGTCTAGCCCGACCCGGAATTTAGGAGGATATTGGCATGGGACTGTTGGTCGACGGTAAATGGATGCAAAAAGAGCCAACTCGTGCCAACAACAAAGGTGAATATATTCGACCTGTGTCGCCTTTCAGGCACTTCATCAAGCCAGGCGATAATAATTTCCCATCCCAATCAGATCGTTATCACCTCTTTGTTAATGCGGGTTGTCCGTGGGCATATCGAACAATCCTCTATCGATCTATCAAGGGGCTCTCAGAACTGATCGGGATCACCTTTACTGAAGCCGCCGCTGGTCAGGAAGGGTGGACTTTCGGTGATGAACCTGAGTCACAGCTTGGTGCACAGTTCATACATGATATCTATACCCTCGCCCAGGATGATTATTCCGGCAGAGCAACAGTACCGGTCTTGTGGGACAAACAGAATCAGACGATCGTAAACAATGAATCAGCCGATATCATTCGTATGTTTAATACCGCATTTGATGATTTCGATGGGGTTGTTCAGGTTGATTATTACCCCGCCTCACTTCGCACTGAAGTAAATCGGCTTAATGAAGAAATATATGCGAACGTGAATAATGGCGTCTATCGATGTGGATTCGCCCAATCACAAGAGGCTTACAACACCGCTTTTGAGCAGCTATTCGCGACACTTGATAGTCTGGATGAACGACTGTCAAAACAACGATACCTTTGTGGCGATTCGATTACTGAGGCTGACTGGCGCTTATTCGCTACCCTGATTCGATTTGATCTCGCTTACCATGGCCAGTTTCGCTGCAATCGCAATCGGTTAGTCGATTTCGAGCACCTCTGGCCATATACGCGGGACCTCTTCCAACAGCCTGCGGTTGCTGAAACGGTAGATATTCAGGCAATCAAAGGTATTTACTACGGCAGTCGCCCACCTTTCATCATCCCGGGAGGACCTGCAATCAATTTCACCCTGGCGCATGGGCGCGATAGAAATTATGAAACTCCCTCCGGGCGTTAGAAAACAAACAAGGAGATTCCTATGCAGTTTGAAGGAAAAGTTGTAATCGTAACAGGTGGCGCAAGCGGCATCGGCGCTGCCAGCGCGTTGAACTTCGCGCAGCGTGGTGCAAAGGTTGCAGTAGCCGATCTTAACCTGACCGATGCAAACACTGTCGCGAAAGACATAGGCGGGATTGCGATTGGATGCGACGTGGGAAAAGAAGCTGACATCAATTCGCTGGTTTCAGAAGTGGAGGCAACACTTGGCGAGGTCGATATCTTTTTCAACAACGCGGGTATTGCCAGCGGCGGCGATCCACTGACAACAGATCTGGCAGTATGGCAACAGCAATGGGATGTCAATCTGATGGCACATGTCTATGCCACCCGTGCCGTCCTGCCCGGTATGCTGAAGCGAAAAAGTGGATATATGATACATACCGCTTCAATGGCCGGGATTCTTACCAGCAGTGGTAATCTACCCTACGCAGTCACCAAACATGCTGTGGTGGGATTTGCTGAGTGGATGGCAATTACCTATCACGATCAGGGTATACGAACCTCTTTGCTGGCGCCTCTTGGTGTTCGAACACCCATGTTGGGTGATACTGATTCAGCCTTCGCACGAAATGCGGCCGGGCCAATCAAAGAACCGGAAGATGTCGCTGAAATGGTGGCATCAGCAGTCGAAGAGGAGCGGTTTCTGATTCTGACGGACGAAATTGCTCAAAAATGGATGGACAATAAGCACGGAGATATCGAACGATGGCTTGGCGGAATGCGACGGCTTCAGGCAAAAATGACTCAGGACAGTTGAAGTTCACCATTCCAGGTCATCGGGAATCTTAAAATCCTTATAGGGATCGTCTTCATCCGGGACATCCTCGTCACGGTCGTAGAGATAGAGAACAACCTCTTCACTTCTGTCCATGATCTTGCGCGCGACCTTTTCGGGCACCAGATCATAACCTTCAGCAGTTTTAACGATTGCCAGGTATCCCTTGTTTAGCTGCTTTCGGTTGTCCTCGGAGATATAGATCTTTTTGATCTTGTTATTATCGGAGAAATTATAACTGACATCTCCAGTTTCCCGCTGGCTGTTCAACCCAATCAACTGCTTAATCTGGGCCGCAACCGCCTTCTTTTCTGCCTGTTTATTTCTCTCTTCATTGCTGTCCCGGTCCCTGACCAGTTTTTCTTCCCTGGATTTTTCAGCAGCGATTTTATCCTCATCAACTTCAAGCCCCTGCTTGATCCGCATTTCCTGCCGGTGAATACCTTTTTGCGCCTTGCGTAGCTGCTTGTCGGTTACCAGCCCAACCTTGCGAAGTTGAGCCTGAAGGGATCCACCTGATTTGTTTTTCTTTGCCACGAGAATTCCGAAGTTAGTTATGACCGGTTAGTTATGACCAGTTAGTTATGACCAAAAAGAGCGATTCTGCCCCGCCTCGCATCGTAGACGATTTTACGCCTCGGAACAAAGATGTTTTGCTCCCATTCGGTTATGCTTGCTGCGAGTGATATCCCGTACAGATAAGTCAACCAACCCATACGAAGAACGAATCAAAGAACTACTGCAGATAAGAAAAAATAGAAGAGAGAATCACATGATCAGATCAATATTGTTTGCTCTAACACTAGGTTTCTCAGGTCTGCTTGCAGCAGAACCAGTAGAAATACAGGTAGCCGAAGGGAAATTAATTGGTAACAAGGAAGACGGTATCTCGGTTTTCAAGGGTATACCCTTCGCAACGCCACCCCTGGGGGTCAGAAGATGGCAGGCGCCGGAACCACCAGCCAAATGGAAAGGTAAACGCCTCGCTACCAGTTTCAGCCCGGTCTGTGCCCAACTACCTTACCCTGAAGGTAGTATGTTCACCGCACCATCAGCAGCCAGCAGTGAAGACTGCCTGTACCTCAATATCTGGAGCGGAGATATTGAAGCGGAAGAACCCCGTGCAGTGATGGTCTGGATTCACGGGGGCGCACTGACGAGAGGGTCAGGTTCGACTTCTATATACGATGGTACCGCACTCGCAAAAAAGGGTGTGGTACTGGTCACCATTAATTATCGACTTGGCCCTTTTGGTTACATGGCACATCCTGAACTTTCCAAAGAATCAGATCAGAACAGTTCCGGCAATTACGGAACACTTGATCAAATAGCGGCGCTCAAATGGGTACAGGACAATATCGAACAATTTGGTGGTGACAAGGGCAATATAACAATATTTGGCGAATCTGCCGGGTCGTGGAGCGTGAATCACCTGACTGCTTCACCTCTCGCAGCCGGGTTGTTTCACAAGGCAATCGGCGAAAGTGGTGCGAAGTTTGATCCCATGCCGATGTTGACCAAAACGGATCACGAATTGCCAGCAGCAGAAACAACAGGCAAGAAATTCCAGGAGCACCTGGGTGCAGCCAATCTGAACGAACTAAGAGCCATGACATCCTCTGCCATCGTAGACGGATTTTCGACATTTCGAACGCAGGGATTCAGCCAGCCAAATGTTGACGGCTGGGTATTTCCCGATCATATTGCCGAGATCTACAAAGCAGGCAGACAAAATGACGTCTCACTTATCGTTGGTTCAAACGCTGATGAAGGTACTAATCTGATACCACCACCAAAGGATCTCGAAGCAGCCAGAAAAATGTTTCAACAGTTCGGTGGAGAGAAGGCAGCTTTGTTAACTGAAATCTACGAGCTTGACAAAGACTACAAGGACGCAACTTTCAAGATGTTTAGAGACGCCATTTTCACCTGGAACATGAGCGAATGGGCCAGGCTATCCAGTGACAAGAATGAGAATACCTGGTTGTACTATTTTACCTTCGTTCCGCCAACACCAATGGACGGTAAACTGGGTGCCTACCATGCGGCAGAGATCCGGTACGTATTCAACAACGCTGAAATGACATTTGACGGCTCTGAACCCACCAAAACAGAACAACGAGTCGCTTCTGTTATTTCAGATTACTGGGTCAGTTTCGCGAAATACGGGGTGCCAAAATCCGGCACCGGTCCGGACTGGCCCAAATTCAGTCGCCTGAATCCCGAATACATGAATCTGTCGGAGAATTCCAGACCGGAACGAGGTCTGCTCGAAAAGGAACTTGAAGCAGTCGATGGTCTGATGGAGGCTCGCTGGGGGAGATAGCAATCCAAACCAGCATGATAATTTTCAAAGGTAAATCTGAATCTACCTGGGTCAAGCAGCAACGATAAGTCTGTTGCCTCTGTACACAACGACGCCTGTACTGGACACTGCCTGGCGCCGTTTCGAGCCTGCCGGAGCCAAGCGTAGTACGGCTACAAACATCCTCGGGCGTGTTCAGCCTGTGGTGAATCCGGGAATTTCTTAACCAGCACCTGGTTCAGCCAGCCAAGTTCTTTGCTGTTACCCCTCTCCTTTGCCGAACCGGCGAGCACCTCAATCTTTTCCGCAGTCATATTGCCTGCTGACTGAAGACAGTAAACCGCTGTATGGAACCGCCCTGCAGCTTCGAAAAAGCCACAGAGAGTTTCCCAGGTCGCCTCGTCCAGATCAGGACGCAGTTTGGCTTTTACAGCGGACATAACCAACCTCATTGCCAGTTTCGGCACGCCTTCGTTAATGGCAAGGGGAATTGAGACCGCCAGGCTCCTTATCATCTCCTCGCCATCTTCCTTTTTCCCCAACAGCAGACTTAATTCTGCGGCTGGATATGGGTCAGTTGGTCGAGAGAGAACTTTGTTCCTGGCCAGCAAGATCATATTGTCCAGCTTCAGAGATTCTACGCCCTCAACTTTCGCAATCAGATTTCTGATTGCTGCTTTTTCACTTAACTGAGAACCCTGAATATCGACAGCAACCGGGAGGATCTGAACTGAGGCTGGAGGCACTTCCGATGATGGCTGTTCAGAAGGCTCATCATCGATAGTTGCCAGCAGAATTGGTGATGACAGAGAATCCGCTTCGATCGCAGGAGGATCTCCCTCTTCTCCCTCAGTGCCACCATTATCAGTCTCATAAAGTCCATGAACGAAGGCTCCACTCAATCGACCCAGAAGGATAGGTGCGAGTAAAAAAGGAAGCGCAAAGACAAAACCAGCCAGAGCACCACCCAAAGCAGGTGAGAGGGCAAATGCGGTAATTACGATCAGAAACAATGGAAAGAAATACAGTATCCAGAAAGTGATCACCCCACCAATCAGTGCGGCATAGAAAACCACGAGGTCTGCCTTGTGATCTGAAATCAACGTCTTCCAGACACCGATTCCCAGTATTTCCGGAATCGAATTGGATGCAGTGCAGATCAGAAGGCTTAATGTTGGTGCAAAAATAACCATGAGAGCAATGAACAACCCGACAACACCAACGAACCCCGAACCTGCCATCTCCATCGGGTCGGTATTTAACAGAAACAGGTCAACACCCAGTTTTTCAGCGGCAAACAGCACGAGGAAACAAGGCATCACCCAGCATATATTGCAGACAAGATACCGGAAGGAGAAAGTCAAAGACTCAGCGTTTGAATTGTATTGGCTGAACCAGCCCTCTTCATAGTGACCAAGCCGCGAAGGTATGGCAAACCTGGATATCGCAAATGCAGCCAGAACCAGAACGATGATCAGATCATAAGGAAAGAAATCCTCAGGCGCGAGATAAGCTGTTGCCCCAAGACCAACCCCGAAAAACACCAAAACGGGTACGGCACTCACAACTGAACCGGGCTTGACGAAACTGACGACTACCTCTCCGGCCAAACCCCTGAAGTTTGAATATTCGCTCATATTCCAGCTCCAAGTGAACTACACAACGATAACCTTAAGAATAGACCGGGTTTGTCAAGAACGCTCTGGGCTGACTGTGGCATCAACAGTATCGAACCATTAATAGAATGCCTGCCCTCAAATCATGCGCTTGGGGATCTGTTCGGGATGCACCCCCTGCATACTATATGTCATCAAGGATGTAAGGTATCATTGGCATTAGCTGTAAGACGCACTATTTATGCAGCCTGACAGGATATCGAAGGTATTTGTTAATACCACGAGATAATTAACCGAACAGCTATCCACTGTTGTAAAAAGAGCAAATGAACCGAATTAGAAAGCCACATGAGCCAGTTTCCAACAACTGACGGACTCTGACTAATTGAACAGCGCTAAACCCACCATCATCTTTATCCTCGGCATGCACCGTAGCGGCACGTCCGCACTGTCAGGTGCGTTGAATCTGCTTGGTGCAAATCACGGCAGCTCTTTGATGTCGGCATCGGAGGACAATGAGAAAGGATATTGGGAGCATTCGGATATCGTTGCCGCACACGATCAGCTACTCGAGGATCTATCACTCTCGTGGGATTCGACCCGGTCTCTGCCGGAAAACTGGTTGGATTTACCGGTCACCGGCAGAGCCAGACAACGCCTCATCGACGTTTGCAGAAGTGAATTCAGCGACCCGGGAATTCACTGTATAAAAGACCCCAGGATGTGTCGATTCCTACCCCTATGGCAGGAAATTGCCAACGAAGTTGGCTTCTCCTCTCAATATGTCCTGATCCTCAGACCGCCAGGAGAGGTAGCAGAGTCCATTTTCAAAAGAGATGGACTGAGCATTGAAACTGCCATGTATCTCTGGGGTATGCATATTTTCGATATCGCAAAGTTTATATCGGACAAGTCAAACTTTATTCTAACCTACGAGAACCTTCTCGAAGATCCTGTCAGTGAACTCAACGGGTTGCTTTCGTCGCTTGAACTTGACGGTTTGAAACAGCCTGACAAAAAAATACTGGCTGATTTTCTGAGTCCCGATCTACGACATCATATTTCCAGCGATGATAGGCAGCACCCGGCACTTGATTCTCTGAATTCAATTTACCTTGACCTCGGCAGGATCAGGAAGATCGAAAAAGATTCTGACTTCCTGAAACATGCGCCACTCGTTATGCCGTTGCTCCGAGAGATTGAAACACAGCGGCAACAATTTCAGGATGTCGTCTCGGGAGATACGAACCTTGAAGCATACCTTCTGAAAGACAAGTACGTTCTGGGTTCAAAACTCGCAAGAGATCTGGATGACTCGAGAAACTACTCAACAGAACTCCTGAGTGAGAATGAAAGGCTGACCGAATACAACCAGTCACTATCTGCATCCATAGAAGAGAAAGAAGAAAATCTGCTTAGCCTTGAGAAGGCGATGAACGATTCAATCGAAGAAAAAGACGATTACATAGAGGACCTGAAACGGTCCACCGATGAGAAGGACCGGTTCATTGAAGACATGGCGGTGTCAATCGCACAGAAAGACGATTTTGTTGCTGATCTGGAACAAACGATGCTGAAAAAAGATCAAATCTTTGCAGAACTCGAAAAACATCTGCAGGCGAAAGAAGAAGAATTGATTAAAACCACCGAAACATTGCTGGCAGACATAGAAAATCTGACCGGCCAGAAAGATGAGGAGGTGAATTCACTGCAAGCAGTGTTGACGGAAAAAGATGAATACATCAATTCACTGCAGACCCATTTCGAATCCACCAGGACTTCACTGGCCCAACTGGAAAAGAACTACCAGGAGCATGAACAATCTTCAGAAATCTACGCGGAATCATTGCGTGTCAATATACAAACCCTGACGGAGCAAAGTGACCGGCTTTTCAGTAACATTCGGCAAATCGCTGATTTGATAGAAGCATATGACAAGAAGAAATTTACCCTCCCTGGCTCATTCAGGAAGGCACGAGAAGAGATCAAGGTGATTCTGGGTATTTCTGAATCAGCGGATATACCTCTTGATCAGGCATCAGACAGGACTAAATGAATAACATCTGTATTTTTACAATAGTTTCGCGAAACTATCTTCACTATGCGCGGACACTGCTTGAAAGCGTCAAAGAATTTTGCCCCGAGGCCGAACTGGTCGTCGGCCTCTGCGATCGCAAGGGTGATACTGACTTTTCCAATGACGTCTTCAGAATCATCGAACTGGAAGATCTGAATATTAACGAGCGGGAAAAATTCATATTTCGTTACAACATACTCGAACTCAATACCGCCATAAAACCTTATATTATTGGTGAGCTCTTTGATCAGGGTTACGAGAAAGTCATCTATTTCGATCCCGATATTCGCCTATATAAATCGCTGAACGAAATGTTGTCTCTGCTGGATGAACACCAGATGCTGCTGACCCCCCACCTCACCAACCAGCTTGATGACGGCAAAATGCCCAACGAACAGGCCATATTGACCAGTGGTTCCTACAACCTTGGATATATCGGGCTGCGAAATACAACTGAGATGAACAAATTCGTCAAGTGGTGGCAAACAAAACTCTATGTTGACTGTGTTGTCGATCTGCCACGAGGGCTTTTTGTTGATCAGAAATGGATGGATATGGCACCCGGCATGTTTGATGGTGTTTTTATCAACCGTGATGAATCCTGGAATGTCGCCTACTGGAACCTCAACCATCGAGATGTCAAACAAATGTCAGATGGCTATGAGGTAAACGGTCATCCCCTGACCTTCTTTCACTTTTCAGGTTTTTCAGCGGACGCAAAAACTCTCAGCAAGCACCAGGACAGATTTACCAAGAATTCAGCAGGACCTGCGGTTAAATCTCTTTGCGAAGACTATGCTGCATGTCTTGCGCAAAACGGTATGAGCGACGTGATTAACATTCCATATCACTTTAATTACTTTCCCGATGGTACCCCGATACCGGAACTTGCACGCATCATCTACCGGGATGATTATGACTGGAGATCCTGCAAGAAGAATTTGTGGACCACGGAAGGTGCCGCTGAGTTTATGGGTTATCTCAATGAACCGATTGAGATAAACGGAAAGAGAATCCCCTGGATCACACGGCTTTCAAATAAACTCTATCAGGCACGTCCCGACCTCCAGGAAGCTTTCCCTGACCTGGCTGGTCCATTTGGCCGCCGCTTCGCTGACTGGTTTATTCACAGTGCGGAAGAACAGGCGAATTTTGACTATTGTTTCGTATTGCCGGTCGAGACTGAACTGGGCTATACAAAAGATGGCAAGACAGTGGGAGAATCCGGCGGTGATGAAACTGGCCAGCCTCAGCCCTCCCCCATGAAATTCTATTCGCGACTGTATCGATTCGTCTGGAGATACCGTCATCTGGCGAGGCCCTTTTTCTCAGACAAGTTCAGGCACAATGCACATGTAAAGCTGGTCAGTATGGTTGCTGGTAACCCTGAGCCTGCCGAAACAGATAACCCCTCTCCGATGATAGAGGTGGCTGGAGAAATCGATGATCAGATAGGCATCAATATTTTTGGCTATACGAGTGCAGAGAGTGGTATCGGGCAATCAGTACGATCTTCGATAAATGGATTCGTCGAAAGTGACATTCCGGTTGCAGTGACTGATTTCCGTGAAGGCAATCTCTCCCGTATGAACGAATCGATAGATGAACAACTTTACAAATCGCCGAGATTCAGGATTAACCTTATCCACATCAATGCCGATGAAATACTGAATGCAAAAAAACGCATTGGCGACGCCCAGTTCGCGAAGCACTACAACATCGGTTACTGGGCATGGGAATTACCTGAGTTCCCGGACAGATGGCTCGAAGCTTTCGACATTCTGGACGAGATCTGGGTTCCTTCGGTTTTTTGTCAGAAAGCAATTGCAGCTAAGACTAGCCTTCCTGTGCTTGTGATGCCACACAGTGTTGCCGAACCCAGGATTGATGATACTTACACCCGACAGTATTTCTCATTACCGGATGACAAAGTCATTTTTCTGACCATGTTCGACGCGCTCAGCGTACCGGAACGAAAGAACCCGCAGGCGACAATTGCAGCATTCGAGTCGATGAACGAAGCTTCTTCCCGGAATTCACTGCTGGTTATAAAGGTTTCCAATCTGGACAAAACCGCCGCATTTAAATCCGAGCTTTCAAGACTGGTATCAGGCAGGGATGATATTCTGGTCATCGACCGCTATCTTGAACGAGATGAAATCTATGGTCTCCTTCAAAATGCAGATTGTTTTGTATCGTTGCACCGATCTGAGGGATTCGGGCTTGGTATCGCTGAGGCAATGACACTGGGTGTCACGACAATCGCGACGGGCTGGTCGGGCAATACAGATTTTATGAATCAGCAGAATTCATTTCTGGTGGATTACGAACTGGTAGCCCTCGACCAGGACTATGGCCCCTACGATAAGAACAGTCATTGGGCAGAACCCGATATTGCTTCTGCCGCTCAAGCCATGGCAGCAGTTGCAGCACGAACTGACGAGATAAAAAGTCTTGCCGAAACCGGCAGGAAAAACATCTTTGAAACCAATTCACCCAAAGTAACCGGCGCTCTGATGGCAAATAGAGTCAACTCACTCTTCCAGAACTTTACTAACAGTTAAACAGGCAAAACATTGGACTCAGCAGCACTTTCATCGTCATTTCGAGATCCAAGCGGATTTCTCTTCAGGCACGAGGGGCAAATCTACCGTCAGGTAAACAAGTCCTACCAGCAGGATTATGACAAATTGATGTCATCGGGCTTGTACGATTCTCTCAAGGAAAAGGGCTGGCTGATAAATCACGATGAGGTTTCTCTTGATGCACCAGCGGGTGCCAGGGATCAGCTCTACAAACAGCTACTGCCAGAGCAGATACCCTACATTTCATATCCTTATGAATGGTGTTTCAGTCAATTGAAAGATGCTGCACTGCTGACGCTGAATATTCAATTGGAAGCGCTTCGTTTCGGGATGACCCTGAAAGACGCCAGCGCGTACAACGTCCAGTTTCTCAAAGGTCGTGTGGTCTTTATCGATTCATTGTCATTCGAGATTTATGAAGAAGGCAGCCCCTGGGTTGCCTATCGACAGTTTTGTCAGCATTTTCTTGCGCCTCTGGCGCTGATTGCCAGGTGCGACTATCGCCTGCTTCATCTCCTGCGCAATTATATAGATGGCATTCCACTTGATCTCGCAAGCAGGTTATTGCCGAAAAGTAGCTGGTTCAGCTATTCGCTTCTGGCCCATATTCATCTTCATGCAAAGACACAGAAACAATTCGAGCATAGCGGTAGAGATCAGGAGCCGGGTAAAGAAGTCAGTATGAGCCGTCTGCGCCTTGAAGGGTTAATATCAAGTCTTCAGTCGGCCATACGAAATACCAATTGGAAACACGCTGACACTGAGTGGGGCGACTACTACGAGGATACGAACTATGTCGATCAATCCATGCAGGCGAAAGAAAGGCTGGTCACCGAGGCGTTAAATTACTGTGCAAGCGACGAATTCCAGATCGCGGCTGACTTTGGCGCAAATACAGGGAAATTCAGTCGACTGGCGGCATCGGCAGGCTACTACGTTTTATCCCATGATATTGACGAGGTAGCTGTCGACAAGAACTATCGCGCACTGACAGGAAACGACGAGCGATCAATGCTGCCGCTGATGCTGGACCTAACAAACCCCAGCCCGGGTCTCGGATGGGCCGGAATAGAAAGATCATCGTTTATGGAACGCGAAAAGGTGAAAGTCGGTATGGCGCTCGCACTGATTCATCACATCGCCATCTCAAATAATGTTCCAATGGATGCCATAGCCAGGTTTTTTGGGGCCATGTGTGAGTTTCTGATTATTGAATTCGTCCCCAAGAGCGATTCTCAGGTAGCCCGTTTGCTTGCTACCAGGGAAGACATTTTCCCTGATTACACGCTGGACGGATTCGAAAAAGCCTTCGCAGTAGCATTTGAAATTATCAGGAAGGACACAATAGAAAATTCGGAACGCACGCTTTATCTTCTAAGAGCGATGTAGCGACAGAAACTATTGTTCCGTCGATTCGTCCTGCTCATCTGTGTTTGCCGCGCTGCTGTGACGAGAAAAGAACAATTTTATTTTGTGCCAGTATATTTTAAGTGTTACGCCAATGGCTGCTATGGCACCAATCAGGCTTTGAATGATCAGGCTGCCTGTACCCGGGTCTATATAGCCATAAGCAGGTGATGAAACAGCGATGCAGAGCAACGAAAATCCAATAATTGGAAGGGTAAGACGCATAAATGTACCTGAACACTTCTCGAAAAGCCGCAATAGTAAAATGAAGTGTCAAATTACTCAATCTAATCCTGCCTGCAAAAGCCCGATTTCTCTGGTTTCTGATCCCGATAAACCGTCCTTTTCCCACCTGGGACTCATTTTCAAACTGATTTCACTCTGTTTGCTCTACCTGCTGCCATCTGCTCTTTATGCCGGTGTACGAATCAATTCAGCTCAATTCGAGGTGACTATGGATTCAGCTACTCATCAGCTAAGTATTGCGGACCCCGGGTCAATCGCTATTGAGATAGAACGATCAGCAGAATCACCGGAATTTACGAATTTTGAATTGACCATCACCAATATCAGTGAAACGGCGTTAAATCTTCAGCCCCTTGAACTCTACGCTGGTGAAAACCTGTCAGCACTGATCGACACAGAGGCTGGGCTGGGGGCTTCTTTTTATTCTTATCTTGAGCCCTTTATCGCTGATCGTGGCCAAACAGCCCAGCGATTTACCGACCTTGATGAACTCCCTTCCATAACGACGGGGGCCTGGTTTGGCTGGACGAACCGATATCATGTCGACGCGGTCAGACTAGCAACAGATAGGGAAACCTTGTCTTTCAAGATTACCGCAGAATCCGAACCACTCGTTCAAAACGAAGTCTCATTACGTATTAAACCCATGATAGATAATCTGGCACCCGGTGAATCCATATCACTGGAGTTCGCTTATCTGTCGGCCATTAAATCACGGCAACTTCTGCAGGATTCAAGCATCAATCTTGAAGGACTCCTCCTCAGCAATCTCTGGGATTGGTTGCGTGCCCTGTGCTTCCTGTTCTGGGGATTACTTGATTACCTTTACGTTATGACAGGCAACTGGGGATTTAGTATTATTCTAATGGCATTAATCATTCGAATTCTTATTATACCAGTCACCAGGTTTTCGCTTGAGTACCAGAAGCGGGCCATTCAGCAACAGGCCCGTATTGCCCCCTTGCTTGCAGAGGTTAAACACAACTACAAAGGCGCTGAGCAAAGTGAGAAAATACTGGCCCTCTACGAATCTCAGAAATACGATCAACTGGCACCGTTTAAGAGTATGCTTGGTCTTTTTATTCAGATCCCTATATTCGTTGCATTATTTAATGTACTGGGAGAATCATACGAGGTGAGTGGACAATCCTTCCTCTGGATTAATGATCTGGCAATTTCAGATCGACTGTTTTCTACTGGAATCAATCTGCCCTACTTCGGCAGCTACTTTAATCTGCTGCCATTTGTCATGGCAGCAATCACCGTCTTATCAACCTGGCTTGCCGGTCGATCAACGACTGATGCCGATACACCAACACTATCTCTCTTTGGCATGGCCGGGGTGTTTTTTGTACTGTTCTATTCATTTCCGGCAGCATTGGTTCTGTACTGGCTCTCATCGAACCTGTTTCAGCTAATTCAACAGACAATTGAAAACAGGCTGAAGAGCGAGGAATAACCCCGTTCAGTTATTAAAAGGTAAAGGTCCCGTAGGAAGAAGTGTATTCAATTAATTCACAACCAGTTAACCGGGCACGCTGATGACTTCATCGATTGAAGCAGGGGATGCTGTTGGTAAACCGCGAGAGATCTTAATTCAGGGTATCGCGCATCTGATAGCACTCTGCTCGTTCTCTGTCGCCCAACCGGTTTATGATGTGCTGGCTGACAGCCCGGAACTGTTTACATCGTACCGGGTCGACGGCCTGGACCTTATTGCATTTATCCTGACGATTTCATTAGTGATTCCTGCGGTGCTTGCGACGTTATTCGTACTGACCTTAAAAGTATCGAAAAACTGCGGGAAGTACTACTTTCGAATTTCTGCTGGATTGTTGCTGGTCCTATTTGTCAGCCTGGCACTTCGAGACACCGAGATATCAGTTGCCATCAGGTTGGGTATTGGCGTCCTGATTGCACTGGGTGCATTGATGCTACTGGAGAAATCCGATCCCCTTAAAATCTGGTTGAGCTGGCTCGCGGTGGGCGCGTTGATCTTTCCCATTTCATTTCTATTCAATCCGAATATTTCAACTCTGTTCAGTACTCAATCAGCATCGATAAGCTCAGATATTGAAAGTGCGAAACACCCGGTATTTCTGATCGTATTTGACAAGCTGCCAACCTCAATCCTCATCAATAAAAACCATGAGATTGACTCAGACAGGTATCCCAATTTTTCAGCATTTGCCAACGACGCATACTGGTTCAGAAATAATACCGCGAGTGCCCAGGATACTATTTCATCAGTACCAAACATCCTGACGGGCAACTACCCAGAGGGAAAGAAGACGCCCAATCTCGCTACTTATCCCAGAAATCTGTTTGTCCACATGCAGAACAACTTCAACATGAACGTAATGGAATATGTAACCAGTCTGAATCCAGCAGAAACAGATCTCTATGCCGGTGATCGCACCACCAAATACCGTCTGATGATGGCAGACATTTTCCTGATATATCTGCATATGACCTTACCCGATCAGCTAAGACAGAGATTGCCTTCCCTTGAAGAAAGAACCTTCAATTTCTGGAGTCTGGCAAAAATCCCGCCTAACGGGCTCTGGAGAATGGTCAGGTTTATAAAACGCATAGGCGATGAAAAAAACTGGTTTCACTATCTGCACATCGACCTTCCCCATGGCCCCTTC
>CAZJRI010000035.1:0-20284 GCA_964548025.1 uncultured Pseudomonadales bacterium | reverse complement strand
GATCGTCGGGTACCGTCTATACATGGAGATCCACAATTCCGGGTCTGCCAGCGAAATGGGGTAACTGGAGTTCAGATCAGGTACCCATCGACAAGGCAATCGAGCGGTTTATTCAACAGGTACTACTCGCCGACAACTTGCTGGGCGATCTGATAGAGCATCTCAAAAAGCTGGATATTTACGATGAATCCACAATCGTTGTTACATCCGATCACGGTGGTGGATTCAGCATAAATGATCACACCAGGGCAATCACGAAGAGCAACTATCTCGATGTTCTCTACGTGCCACTATTCATCAAACTATCAGGCCAGACAGAGGGAAAGACAAGCGACATCAATTCTGAACTGGTAGACATATTCCCTACAATCGTCGATTCATTAGACGGGCAAATGCCCTGGAAGGTCGACGGTGTATCACTGTTTCAAAACAACCGCACAAAAACCGGAAAGTATGCCCGCGCTTATCTGAACGGCAAGGTGAATCTCTACGAATTCCCCAGCGAGTCTGGTGGAGAGTTTTCAGAATTGCGTTCGCTGGCGCAAGACTTGATATGGGATGAAGAAGATCAGCGTAACTACAGTGTTGAACTGAACACTGAATTGATTGGCCAGCAATTTACATCGGTCAGTGATGCATTCCATGAAGCAAAATCAGATGATCCCGGCTATATCCACGACCCCAACCTGTCACTGAAGGACAGCAGTTACGAAACCAGAAGGGGCTGGATAAGAGGTCCTGTCACCGCACCAGCTTCAGCCCCTCAGAATAAGCAGAATCTGCATGCTGCGGTCATCTATGACGATGAGATTATCGCGATGACTCGCCTGTTCAGACACAAACATTACGAGTTGTTTCTCGCAGAATTATTACCCGAGAAATACCTGCCTTTAGACCCTGAAAAGATCAGGGTGCGGGTTCTGAAATAATCGGCTCAACAATGGGCTTCATTTCTCTTTTGCAACTGAAGCAGATTCCACTACCTTCAAATAAACCATATCGACAGCATGCAATCTTGTATCACCTGAAAGCCCAAGTTCAGATAACTTAACCGGGTCCCGATAGCGGAACTTAATATCCAGCAGGTTTTCAGGGCCGAGTACCGACGCTGGAATCGGCATTTGATACAAATTCTTCTTCGTATCTGTAATCACCAGTGTATCAATCAGCACGTCGTTGATAACGATATCAATCCGCTGTTCTGGCCATACATCGTAAGTATAGGCTGATGCCCTGAACTCAAGAATATAGTCACCACCACCCGATTCAGGCAACTTAACAAAAACCCCGGACTCGTGGCCAATCGAAGAAGTGCCCCAGATTTCTGTCCTTGACCAGCCATGGGTTCTGTATTTGGCAGAATTTCCCGTGTCTTTGAAACTGATAGTTCCCCCTGGTCGGTAATCATAATCATCAACCGAGGTTAATCTGATCTCCTTTATCTTTGTTTTTCCTTCCGGTTCTTCCAGGGTGAGAACGAGCGGCTGATCCGTCAGCAAGTTGACCTCATTCGCACCCAAGAGTATCGATTTCTTGCGCTGTCCGTCACGATAACGGAATGTCCAGGAACCAACTGCTATGTCACCAATAGTTAGTTTCAGCTCTTCAGTCAGCCTGGTCTTATTTTCATTAAGGCTATGAACAATACTTAAAATGGCTGATCCCTGCGCTGGATAGTCAAGCATCAGGCTTGCCGTTTGCCCGGTGATTTTCCTGCCTGCCCTGGTCGCCTTCGTCCAGCCGTCGTTATCAGTGGATTCGAGATTCCCCCCTTCTATGAGGGTGATCAGCGTGCCTTTAAAAGCACTCTGCGCGTTGGCATTCAGATCGTTCCCGGATCTACGCCAGTTGTTTTCGTACCAACTGAATCCTGATACCTCGTATTCAGTTAAAGGCAGCAGATAGTCTACGTTCCAGCCCCCAAATTGATAGTACTTGTGGTAACGGATTCTGTTCGAGTCTTCAGGGATTGAATACACCGGCATGCCGCGCACATTATCGGTGTTGTAGCCAAGATCATCCAGAACGGTCGCCATTACATCTGTCACCTCTACCGGTGCATCCGAAATCAACATTGATTCCCTGGCTCCAGCGGGCTTAACCATGGTGAGGGCTATTCCACCTCTTATCTTATTCTCTCCTACTTTCTCAGCAGTTTGGTCTGATCTGACCGGCAGGCCAGTTTGCTCAAGATTAAGACCCACGGGATACTCGCCCTCTCCGTGGTCTCCAACAACGACAATGGTCGAATTGTCGTAGATGTCTTTTTGTTTAAGTAGCTCAAGCAATTCAGCCAGCACTTTCAGTGTGCCATGCGCCTGCCCCTTGAAGTAATTTCGCTTGATTGACTGGTTACCGATAAAATTAAAGTCCTTATCGAAACGCAGCGGCGCATGCGCTCCATAGAGGTGGAAAAACCGAAAAACTGGCAGAACGGACTTCACTTCGGCACACAATCTGAATTCATCTGCAAATACCGTGTCGAAAGCCTTAACTGACTTTGAATACCGGCGGTCAGCATCCGTCAGCCTGCAGATTTCACTTTCGGCATTGGCGGTCAGATCAGGTTCATTCAGCTCAATTCGAAATTCGCCGTCATTGTATATCCAGGGCTTAAGGAAATGTGGCGCCAGGCGAAACAGCACCATATTTACAACCAGTTGCTTATCCTTGACCCCAATGGTACTGCCACCTATCGCAGCACCATCTGCGTCTGCAACATTATCTGATACGAACGGGTGCGCGATAAGCGCATGAGCAGATGAAGACCAGTGCCTGGTATCATAATCCTGCTTCTTAAGGAAGGCAGGCAGGCTCTCGTTGATATAGGCAGCTTCAAGATAGGTTGACAGCGTCTCGGAATTGTCAAATGGACGCCCGCTTAAAATAGCGGGGATGGATGCATAAGTTTTAGGAAAGGCACTCAGGCTGTTCCTGAAAAATGTAAATCCATCAAAAGCTTCTGTGAGACCCGGATCATCTTCGAAAATCTCGTTAACCACGTCTGCCTGCATTGTATCCAGAACAAATATAATCACGTTATGATCACTGGAAAAATCGTAGATACCATCTTTGGTGAAAGTGTATTTTTTATGGGTAGGTTTGCTGGCAGTCTCCAGCAATTGAGGTACATAGATCAGTGAACTGAATATCAAAACTGCCGCCCCGAATCCCATATTTTCAGCAACTCGCTCCCTGAAGCGGAAAAACAACGCAGCGAGCGTCAGGTAGACAATCAGTTGTAAAACACCGCTGGTGAAATTCACATCCCATTCGGGTTCCCCGCCATCCAGAAATCCATACTGCCCGATGAAAAAATTGATCTGCATCCATATCACAACATTCAGGATTGCCAGCAGTATAAATACGCCAGCCTCGAATTTTTCAGGCAGAACTTTCAGGAAGAGTAGAATGCCAACAAAAACAATCAGAGACAGCAATATCAGATCATTGGTGAAGGCAGAAATGGGTAGCTGCAGGTTTGTGACGTTGTTAGCGTAAATATGTAGGAACGGCAGCAGAACGAATAAAAAGGAGCTAAGCAGTGCAATGACTATTCTTAGTCGGTTTGAAACAATCAATCTTTTACCCCGGGATACTCAACGCGCATCACGCATTCTAACCCAAACATTCAAGATATTCTGCGCTACGCTACGTGGATAAAATGCTAAAGTAGTCTCCTGCCAGGAAGGATAATTCCAGACAACAAACAACAAAGAACAAAGAACAAAGAACAATGCCAATCCGGAGACGGGATAAGAGAGACATCATTATGCAATTAGTTTGCAAACGGCAGCGGAGAAGTACCAAGAGATGAAAATTGCCGTCGATGCAAGACCTCTCGCGCACCCTCTTTCGGGACTCGGCAGGTATACCGAATCTGTACTGCGGGAACTCATACCTAAAGGTGGTAGCTGGTACCTCTATTCCGACCAGAAACTACTCGCAGATTTTGAAGGTCTGGGTGACGTTACGGTTCGCATCAGGGAAAGCAAACTCGGTCCAGGAGCTCTCTGGGCGCAATGGGCCTTCACGCGCTGGGCAAAGAAAGACAATGTCAACGCATTCTGGTCTCCCCGCCATCATCTACCTGTTTTCTTGTCCGGTAAAATTAAGAAGCTGGTGACAATCCATGACCTTGTATGGCTCCGACATCCCGCCACAATGAAGAAACTTGGCTGGCTGCTCGAGCTGCTCCTGATGCCTGTCAGTCTCTATCTGGCAGACAGAATTATTACTGTCTCGCAGTTTACGGCGGACGAATTGGCATCTGTATTCAGAATATCCGGAGATAAAGTATCGACCATTCCTCTGGCGCCATTCCCAAAAGGCGATAACCGGGTCTCCCAGGATGTGAGTAAAAGTGCCGATGAATACTTCCTGTTTGTCGGCACCAACGAACCCAGAAAAAACCTTCGACGCATGTTGCTGGCCTTCAAAATTTTTTTGGAAGAGGGCTCTTCGAAGTATCGATTTTATATCGTAGGAGGTAGCGGTTGGGGAAAAGACCCGGCAATAGACCTGATTGCTGAGATGGGTATCGAAGACAGTGTCGTCGTACTGGGACATGTAAACGATTCGGAACTTGAAGAACTTTATCTGAACGCAATCGCTCTTGTTATGCCATCGCTCTATGAAGGATTTGGTCTACCTATCCTCGAAGCCATGGATCACGGGATTCCGGTGATTACCTCCAATTGCGCTTCTATGCCGGAAGTGGCTGGCGATTCGGCACTGATGGTTAATCCAGAATCTGTCGTTGAAATCAAGCAAGCCATGCACAGGATATCTACCGATGCTGTACTTCGTGCAGCGCTTGTGACGAAGGCTCGAGATCACCTGGATTCATTTTCATGGCAGTCTACGGGTGATGCGACGCTTGCAGCACTTGAGCAGATAACCCATCAACAACTCAATGCTGACGGCTAGTCTCTAGGTCAGTCTACTGCCATGCGCACCATTGCGACTCTTTTAGGCACCTGACCTACCGGTATTCTTGCGACTTCACGCAGAGAATCCACATCAATTGCAAAGGTCGCGTTGTCCCCTGCGGCACCTATGTAGGCAGTCTGGCTATCGGGTGTAAAAGCGACCCACTCGGGGTGCTGGCCTGCGAATACATGGCCAATCGCTTTAAGATCCGGCAACGAATATACATAGGCGTGTCCATAAACCTTTGAAGTTGACCAGATACTCCTGCCGTTCGGTGCGACACCCAGTCCATGTGCAGGCGCACCTTGCAATCCGTCATAGTGCGGATGCACCCCGGCAATCTCAGGATGCTCGATTCGGTTAATTTCCTTGCGCGATTTGAAATCGACAACTGCGAAGCCGTGAAAGCCGGAAAGCTGCACGTAGATATTACGGGTCGATCCGTCCTGATAGGTATCAAATGCCATGGGCCTGATTCCCGCGCTCATTTTCAACGTCCAGGCGAGTTCATCGGTTTTGGTATCTATCACGTTGATCGTGCTGGTATGGATCGAACCCGCCACCGCATGCAAGCCATCCGGGGTCACATAAATATTGTGGATGGCTCCTTGAACGTTGAGTGTTTTTGTTCTTGCGAGTGATTTTGTATCGATTATGTCTACCGTACCCGGCATTTCCATGATGGCGACATAGACTTTAGTCCCATCGTTACTTACTGCAACATTATTTGGTTTACCGCTTAACTGAATTCTCCTGTAGACCTTCAATGTCCGCGAATCCACGACATCAAGGGTATATCTCTTTTCATTCGTAATATAAACCCGGGTGGTATCCGGCGACCCTGTGACCCCGTGTGGAATCTCAACATCTTCAATAATGCCAACAATCCTGTTGGTTTTTGGATCGATTACATGGCTGTTATCACCGGCCGCATTGGTCTGGATAATTCGAGTAACCACATCTGCCACTAAATTTCTTCTTGTCGCGCCCTGCGACCAGTCTTTGAGTATCTGCCATTCAGGGTCATCCGTATTGGCGAAGTGTTTTCCACCACCATGGAACGGGTCCCCGCCTGCCGAAACTGCAAGGGGATGGGTTAATAATCGACTTTTGAGTGGATCTGCACCTGGTATCACAAAGCCCTTTGAGGCATCGAAATTTTTTCGGGATTCTGCTTCCGACCAGAAATGTGCATTCTCTGACAACGGGACGATATTGAAACCGCTATATGACTTACCCGCGTGGCAATCAACACAGCGCATATTGCCATCTCGTTTAGTTAGAAATACCGGCTGCACTTCATTTCTGAAAAATTCGAAATCCAAAGAGACATCTTCGGCATTAAGCGCAAATGAATACGAAATGCAGATCAATGGGACGATCCAAACCAAGAGTCGCCGTTGTATAACAAACTTCATGTATCCCCCCTCGGACCTGCCAAATTTCTCCTGAACCTGCCTGTCAGCATCGGAACCTGGTTCACACTAATAACATTTTTAACATATAGTCTGCGGGGATCTTTAGCAACTATCCTCAATTTCCTCCGGGTGAACCGTCACTCAAACCCAAACTTGTAGTCCAGATCAGCTACCCCTAAAAGACCCATTTGATCACCATCAAGTGATACCGCTAAAGTCTTGGACAGGGAGACAAAACTGACGTTAGAGTTAGTCTGTAGGCAATTGAAGTTGCACTGTTCTCAACCTTGCTAACCAGAGGGTATCTACATGGCAAAAATATCCATTATCTATCATTCAGTAGCAGGCACGACCAAGGTTGCCGCGGATGCTGTCTATCTGGGATGCGAAACCAATCATCGAATTGATGTAAAGGAATACCTGATCAGCGATGATGATTTTGACAAGGGCCGATGGAATAATGATGAGATCGCCAGTGCACTGGATGACTCAGATGCGATCATCTTTGGCACCCCGTCTTATCTGGGCTCAGTTTCAGCACAACTCAAGGCTTTCATGGAAGCCATGTCTTCCCGCCAGTCGAGTGGCGCCTGGCGTGACAAGGTTGCGGCAGCCTTTACCGTAACGTCACAGTCTTCAGACGACAAGGCACATGCACTGAATGATATTTTTTTATTTGCCATGCACATGGGAATGATCTGGTGTGGTACCGCCGCCAATGTTGAAAAGGACAATATCAATACCGGTGGTTTCTATATCGGTGCTGGTCTGCAGGCGAGGGGGGACGGAAAATACAGCCCGGACGATATAAAGACTGCCGAATTTCTTGGTAAGAGAGTTGCAGACCTGGCGTTGCAATTAGACTGACCGGGCAGAAGTCGTTATTACCCTTCACCTGAGTTGAAAAACAATTTGGGAAAAAATTCTGGCAGATAAACATCTGTTACATACTGACGTATGCACAGTTGATCAAAAAAGAGCCATCTATCACCAGTGTTCTGAGATCGAATCGATAGTTCCAATTTCTTCCGGTGGAAAGTAGCCTGGGAAGTGGGTTAAAGTTTCCATATTCCCGCTGGTACAAATCACTACTGGTGTAATCTATGAAGCCATTCAGGACTTTCGTATTCTTCATTCAGTTCACTCTCTGCCTTACCGTCAATGGAGAGGAATTCGATCTGTTTCTGGATGATGCCGCACGACCATCGGACTACCGGCAAAAGCTGGTCGAAATTGAACGGACAACTCACCGGTCTATCGTCTATCTCGGGATGCCAACAATGGGACTGATGGCTGATCTTGACTGGGTGATCGAATTTGGCTGGTCAGATTTCTGGGATGCGGATATCAACGCCACGGAAACGGGAGAACTGGAATGTGCTGTGAGCGGTGGCTATAACGCTTCGCTGACCAGAACCTCCTCTCGCAGGGTGAGTGGAAGCGTAACCGCGTCGAACTGTGGTTCTTTCGGTTTCCTAATGAACGGCACAGTTGATTTTGAATATGACGACGCCGTCTGGTTGTCCGAACAGACTCCCCGGACAAGCTATGCGCTTGTATTCACTTTCTCTGGCGCCCAGGTACGCGGGGGAGACGGGGTGGTATATACCTACAGCGGTCAAATGAAATGTGACAGGGCTACAATCAATATACCCAACATTCGACTGAAAGATATATCGACGGTAGCTATATTGAAACCACTGAATTCAATAATGGCATACCCAGCGATTCGCAGGATTCCGATTGGCTTTTTGATGAACTTACCAGAGATGCCAATGGTCGAATTTCATCCTCATCGGTTCTTGAACATTCAAATTGTGATTTTTCAAACGTCACTGTCACAAGCAATGGCAAGCAATATCAGATTCACGGATTAAAGTTTGTCACACCTAATCACTGGAGCCCTTCAATTGAACCAGAAGATGATACCGGTTACATGATAACCAGCGGTCGGGAACGCCGATTGTCCCAAATCAGCAGCGGTCGTCTCTCGGCAAGCGGGCTGGTAGGGTCGAGTCACTTTTCACATGCTGATTACGGGGACTACTTTTTTTCCGTAGACAGTCACAGTTTCAGGTTCGCCGCTAAAATTGTCAGTGAGGAGACAACAGCAGACGGTTCGACAGAAACAATGTTGCAGGTGGTCGGTCAACCTGCTGAAGCCATTTTCAGCCAATGGTCGTTCCCCGATGACGGCTCACTCTTTCGTGAAACCCCTCAATCCGATACTCAAGCCAGCACAACGACTTTACAATCAACGAATAATGGCTGGAATCGACGACGCTTAAATGATGATATCAGCTTCGAGCAGTGGAGTGATTGTGATGATATGTCGTTGAATTGCACGCTTTCAGATGTCTTTTTCGTTGACCCGGACAGTTCATCAGTTAGCTACAATGATTTTGACGGTGACAATATCGTAGATGAGATCGATACGGATGACGACAATGACCGTCAGTCAGATGAATTTGAGGCCATCTGTGGTTCCGATCCAAAAGATGCGAGCTCGGTTTCCAAAGATACGGATGCAGACAAAGAACCAAACTGTATCGACGACGATGATGACAATGACAATGTGCCGGATGAGAACGACGACTTTCCTCTGGACAGTTCAGAGTCGGTTGATTCCGATTCTGACGGTCTGGGAGACAATATCGAGACAAGTGTTGGTCTGGATCCTCAGAACCCCAACGACGTGACAGGGTCGCCGAGAGAAATTCTGTGGAGAAATTCAGTCAGCGGAAAAAACACCCTCTGGAGTATGGAGAGTCAGTATTGGGTAGAACGCAATGCGATTAATGATGTCGCCGATCTTAACTGGCAGGTGGAAGGTATGGCAGACTTCACGGGTGACGGGATGGATGAGATCCTGTTCAGACATCAAACCCGTGGAGAGAACCGGCTCTGGACTATCGAAGATGGGGTTCGCAGTGGTTCAATTGCTATTCAGGGCGCTCACCCCAACTGGTTCGTGGCAGCAATTGGGGACTTTGATAGTGACGGTGATGCCGATCTGATTTGGCGCAATAGCGTAACTGGTGAGAATCGCTACTGGGAGATGGACGGTCAGACTCGAATAGCTTCGCTGGCTGTTAGAAGCGTTGCACTTAACTGGATCGTGGCAGGTAGTGGCGACTTCGACGGTGATGGTCGTTCTGATCTGTTGTGGCGAGACACGAATACCGGTGCCAATATTGTCTGGTTACTACAGGGAGCAACAATAAAGGAAAGAGGCAACCTGCTAACGGTCCATACAAGCTGGCAGGTAGCGGGCACAGGTGATTTTGATGCAGACGGGCTTGACGACATCATGTGGCGTAATAAGGACAGCGGTGCAAACTCAATCTGGCTGCTCAGCGGCGCCTCCCTGAAGTCTCGCGCATCAACCACGATGGCTGATACGGTTTGGGTCCCCTTCGGAATCATAGAAATGAACGGCGACGGAATGGCTGATATTCTCTGGCGCAACAGTAGTACAGGTGCCAACAGACTCTGGTTAATGAACGGCACTACCAGAACAGACAGCCTTGCTGTTCATCCCATCGGGGATCAGACGTGGGATGCTGTTGCTGTTGGCAACGTTCAGAATTAACCCGGATATTTCATTCACTACCAGTAATACTATCAATTCGTGGGGGCGACTGGGCTCGCCCATGAGTCATAATTTTATACACCCCGATTGTCACTAACGGGATGACATAAATGAACATAAAGCCCCAGGCGAGTGTCCCGTAGCCCTGGGCAATCAGATCGACAATCCCCACGCTTGAAAGCAAACCCGCCAGCAAGACAGCAGTACCTGCAATCAGGGCATGGGTCGTATTTTTAAGTCCCACCCCTTTTTTCTCACGCCACCAGCCATCCAGTCTCTCCATAAATCCCTGAATATTACCCGCACCTGTTTCAATAAAAGTGCCAAACAACACAAGCAGGTAAAGGAATTTAAGTACAGGAATATCAAGAGAAGAGAATATCGCATAGACCGGTAAGGCGGATTCCAGAATCTCAGGATATTTTGCTGTAAAACTGATGTGCAGCATCAGCGCGGGGACAATTGCGATCAGTGCACCACAGAGTCCAGCCCCCAATGCCTCGCGACGGGTTTCAATATCCCTGGCACAATAGAGGATTACAGGAATTGCAGTTACATTATAAAAAGTATATTGAGCGCCTTTTGTCATCCACCCGGACCCGCTCTGTGCTGTCGTTAGCGCATTGGCGATATCATCACCCATATCCATGAAGACAACGATCAGATAGGTTATGAATACCGTGTAAAGAAACAGACTCCAATACGCAAGAACCATCGTCACCAGTTCACGGCCATAGAAAACCAGAAAGACGACCGCAAACAACATGATGAGAACGCCAACAGATTCATGTATACCGAGTTCGTCTTTAATGATCTCTCCGGAAGCTGCGCCGATAACGGCGATTACCAGCATAAAAAGCATTGCACCAAGCATTTCATAGAGAAACCAGACACGACCAAGCAGAATCTTGAAGAAATTTCGGTAGTCATAGACTTTATAAACCCTGGAAACTTCCAGGGAGAGACAAAAGATAATAGCGATAAGCACAGTTGCCGTCAGAATACCCAGCACTCCGCCAATAACACCGTGACTACTGAAATACTCAACAACTTCGCGACCGGTGCCATATCCACCACCAATCATCACCGACTGGAGAATTGCGCCAGGCAATAGATAAACTCTGAGTAGTCGACTCACTTTGATCGGTACCCCGGTCCTTTGATAAACCTCCCGGGCGTCACACCTGTATGTCTGCCATCTTTATAAACCTGTTCACCATTCACGAAAACATGGTTCACACCGGTTGCCAGTTGATGGGAATCAGTAAATGTCGCGTGATCTGAGATCGTTAAGGGATCGAATACAACGACATCCGCAAAGTATCCAGGCCTGAGCAAACCACGATCCGGAATCTTCAGATTCGAATATGGCAGGCTTGTCAATTTTCTGATGGCTTCAGCCATGGTTAACACTTTTTCATCCCGCACATATTTGCCAAGTACCCGAACGAAATTACCATAGGCACGTGGATGCGTTGTGCCAATCTGCTCCGCGAGTGCAGGATCAAGAGCCCCGGCATCGGAGCCAAAGCTGAGCCAGGGGTACTTTAGCTGTTTTCGAATAATGTCTTCCGACATCAGAAAGTAAATGGTCTGAACCCGGGTCCCGTCTTCGATCACCAGATCAATCGCTGTATCAGCGGGAGTGGTGCCACGCTGACGAGATACTTCAGCCAGGGTTTTGCCGGAGTACTGTTTCAACCCGGGATTCTGGAATCCGGCAAGTAATATTCCATCTGCTCCTGCAGCATAAAATAGATTTTCCCAGTCATCTGCATCCCTGCGCATCTCATCGACGACCCTGGATCGTATCTCCGGATCTTTCAGTCGATCAGCCCATGCATCGTAACCACCTTCCTGGACCCATGGCGGCATAGCGGCATCAAGCCCCGTTGAACCTGCCGGATAGGTATACATATCCGCTGTTATACTAATCCCTGATGCCCGGGCCGCTTCAATCTTGTTATAGACAGCATCCATCTTCGACCAGTTGGATTTGCCACTCGCTTTCAGATGATAGATTTCCGCATCGACTCCACCTTCTCTTGCAATTGTGATCAGTTCATCGACTGACTCGAGGAGTCGATTACCTTCAGAGCGCGTATGAGAAATGTACATACCATCGTATTCAGAGGCTACCTTCGCCAACGCAATTAACTCGTCTGTCTCAGCATAAAACGCAGGCGCGTAGATGAGTGCTGAACCCACGCCCAGCGCACCCTCCTCCATTGCAACGCGCACCTGCTGGCGCATATCCTGAAGTTCAGATTTACTGGGAGCACGATCTTCAAATCCCAGGGTATTGACCCGAACCGTTGTCGCGCCGACAAACGATGCGACGTTGGGTGATATACCCTTGTCTTCAAGGAACTGAAGATATTCTCCCAGTGTTGTCCATTCAATCTGATAGGGGAATGGGCCTCGATTAATACGTTCCTGCGAGATTTTCTTAACCTTCTCGGTTAATGGTCCCATGGAATTACCTTCACCGAATACCTCCAGGGTCACTCCCTGGGCGATATCACTAAGACCCCTGCCATCAAGGATCAGTGAAAAGGTTGCCCAACTGAGCATATTAACGAAGCCGGGACTAACGACCCTGCCAGTGGCATCTATATTGGTGTTGGCAACCTTGCCGCTCAGATCACCGAGCCTGACAATCCTATCGCCGCTGATTGCAATATCGGTTCTCTGCCCATCAGACCCACTACCATCGTAGACAAGGCCATTTCGGATAACCACGTCGTAATCTACTGCCTGGTAGGACTGGCATCCCCAGAGCAGCACGAAAAGAGATAAAAAGAATAATCGTCTGAACATTACGGTATCCATTCAGCATCAAGTGATTCAGGGACCCTGACCGAGATCAGACAACCAACTGCGGAAATGTGCCTAGGGTTTATATTGGCTCCACAATTCATCGCGATGCTTAAAGGGATCAGCCAGAATATTTGGTCGCGCTATTGCAACCTCGGCACCCGACAGCGGTTTGAAATTGTCAGCCAGGGTATTTTCATTAAATTCAACGAGGATGTAGTTAAGAATATCAGCCAGTTGCTGATCAGATATCGGCGCCTGTGAAGCGCCCGGTACACGGATTATATAGTCTCTCCCACCAGGCAGTTGAATCAGCTTGCCAAGCTCATTCACCAGGGTCGGAACCTCCGGTTCTACCCCCCGACCATCGGGCAAATGACAACCACCACAGTGCAGTATGTAGGCTTCCTCCTGGCCGGCGTAGCATGCTGCGCTGGCCAGCCAGATCACGATTAAATAAAGAATACTTCGCATGTTAATTATGACGGCGCTGTACCAACAACCAGTGCGACTGTGCAGTGATAGGCATGACTCTCGGTACCGAAACACCACAGGATATCGTTTGCCTTTGAGGGGAAATAGACCGGTTTGTCTCCTTCGGTGCGATGACAGAAGCAACGTGCGCAGACTGCCTTGCCGCAACAGTCATTATAGGAAATCAGATAGTCTTTATCGTCCACCGGATTGCGACAGGTGCCAACCCATGTAATCGGGGACGGCTCCGCACCAGGAGGACATGATGTTGTACTACCACCACAGCACGAACACAGGCTCCCGCCCAATGCACAATAACGCCAGTAATCGCAGCTTTGTGGATCGCCTATTTCCTGCAATCCCTCCGCGCCAAAAGAGCGGGATACAGGCAGCAATGGCAAAACCGCCGCGCCCATGACCACCGTACCTAATCTGGACAGAAAGCCCCTGCGGGAACTGTGTCTTGCGAGTTTTCTCGCACCTTCATTGGTACAGCCATCCAACCAACTCAATCCCTTGTCGATTAATTTCATGGCACATACTCCTTAACATTATTGTTGTCGTCCAAATCCAAGTCCCGCACATAATCCTGCAACGTCGCAACACCTGTCACCATCGATTCAACCAGGCTTTCCAGATGTTCCCGTGTATTGACCAGTCCTTTCGCGGCAAGGGTGCCATCTTGTGCAATCAATACTGCAAAGGGCAATTTACTCACGCCAAATCCCATACCAATTTCCTGAGAGAGGATATAGGGATAAGCGTCCAGGTGAAGATCATCAGCATAAGCCTGATGTTTTTCAGGGGTATCTCCATCACTGGCAAATACCAGTGATAGATTTTCATGTTTTGCGAGCGATTTGGCTGTTGGTACGAGTGATCGGCAAACCGGGCAAGTTGGCGAGACGAAAAATACCAGTGTCGCTGTGCTGGCAGGCCCACCGACCACCACCGGATTACCACCCAGGTCGGCCGTGCTGACCGCCTCGGTAAGTTCGCCAATTTTCGGACCACTTGTTGGCGTCAACGCACCTGCCGGAGCCACTCTTTCATTAAGCACACCTATTTGCCTTGTCAGTGCGAATACCAGAACGCCGAGTACGACGACGAGGCACCAGAGCAGCATATTGGAGACAATCAGGGCATCTACCATGAGTTTCTCCAGGCCGCCATCTCACTATCATTATTAAGGAGCTGTGAGGTACTGCTATAGAGTAAAATCGCAACGAGGCTTGCAAATATCACCGCAATATAATCAACCCATATGAATTCACGTTCAACTGCCGGTAGAAGGCTCAGAAGCAATACCAGCATCAGTACACAGTTGCGAACAATGAGCCCGACAGACAGTGGTTGATCTGCCTCAGATGATCCTGAAAACCCGCAGCCGCAACTGATATGAATGCGTCCACGATGCAAATTGATACCCATTGCCAGACAATATGTCGCAAGCAGGCCGACGCTGATCAATGCCGCCGCACCAGGTGCCATCTGGCTCAACCAGAGCCCCGCGAGCGCGATTTCAACCCCGGGAAGAATCGTCGCTGCAAAACCCGTCAGAGATCCAGGTAAAATCTCATATTCCTTAACGATGACCCTGAACTCGGAAAGCGATGAATATTTATGCCATCCCGCTGTCAGGAACAGCATTGCCATGCAAAATGAAAGGACCCAACTGAGAACGGGATCGATCATTATCGAAGCGCCTGCGCAAGGCCGGGCTGCACCATTTCAATTGACCGGGCGAGTTTTGTCGTTCTTACGTCAAAGATATGGAGCTTGCTGTCTGTACCAGTGACTGTCAGCAGCGGGTCATCATTCTGACTGACCAGTAAGTTCGTTGCAGGTACTTCCAGCTTGATTTTGGCAATCCGCCGCTGTGCGCTTCTGTCGAAAATCCAGACCTCGGTGCCCGGATCTTCATGAGTATCTACGCCTCCCTGGTGCATGAGAACGAACATCAGATCGAGATCCTGGTGATATTCAACATGTTGACCACCACCTGGTCGCCATTTCTCGGCTGTATCTTCTTCTGTAACCAGAGACCAGGAATCAGAAATCGAAATCTTTCCCTTGTTTGCCACAGCTTCCATCACCTTACCGCCAAAGGACATCAGCAACCATCCGTCTTTCGTAGGTACCGGCTTATCATAGATGGGATCTTCTTCCAGATCGAAAAACACCTCACTGCGTATCCTGTCAGTTTCAGCACCTTTCTTATCAAGCTGAATCAATTGCAGCGTACCATCACCACATATCTGCATGAATGATCGTTTAGCCGTTGGCATAATCAATGAACAGCCGGGGGTTTTGATTTCACCAACGAATTTTCGCTTTGCAACGTCAACGACGCTGAGTGACTGGGCAGGTGTCAGGTTGAATACAATCAGATGCTTCTTGTCGTCCATGAATCCTACATATTGCCGAAATGGCAGTCCGGCAACTTTCTTGGGTATTTCAATCTCAGCAATGGTTGAGAGCGTTTCTATGTCAAAAATACTCACCACATCGGTTCTGATACCGCCGACAGTACGTGAATAAAATGTTTCTGCAGCGTAGATTTCACCGCGGTCAAGATTGGGGACGACAGCAGGCGTATAGAACGAGGTTGATAACAGGCCATGCATGTCGCCGGTTGCCGCATCAAATATATAGGTGCTGGCTAGATTACTCTGAACCATCACCCAGGTATCGCCGGGCGATTTCATTTTTGTGCGCCCAATAGTTTCAGGTTCAACTTCTGCAATCGCGGAGAAGGCGAACAGACAGATCAATAACGGTGCAATTCCCTTTACGCTCATTTACAGCTCTCCCCAGGTTTGAAAACAGTAATCTTTGATGGAGTCTATCACGGTAGTTGTAATATGTAGAGTCAGGCAGGATTCATCTGAGCTGCCAATATTTACAGCCACAAACATCGCACTCGGTATTGGTTAGTCGTCTGAGTACAGGGTGCCAGCCGCATAGTAGCGCTGATGCCAGATACCATTTTGTGGTTCGCCCTCCACGGGCATTCGCCAGGATTTCACAACCGAGTCAGCCAGGTCCAGTTTGAACAAACCGCGTGCCTGATCGATTGTATTTTGAACATAATCTTCGGCTGCCTCCGGTGGTACATATCTTCTGGCAATACTACGGTAAAGGTCTCTCCACTTATCATCCTCTCCCAGGTCATAGACCAGATCGGCAGACCCTTCTACGATAACTTTTCTATAGGGCAGATTCTGTTCGTCAATACAGACAGAGACCCTTGGATCATGCCTCAGGCAACCAAACCACTCCGATTGTGCCCGGGGCGTAAAGTAAAGGGCATTGTCTTCATGAATAAACCAGATAGGCGTAACAAGCGGGCTACCATCCTCCCTTATACACGCAATACGTAAAAGAATACCCGGCGTATCAAGAAATTCGATCTGTTCGGCATTAGTCAGTCTTGGCATATCAGCCCCGGTCTTATTAGCAGTTACCTGAATTGCCTACGATACCAGTCCACGATACCGCGGCCAATCACCTGTGGATTATCTTCCTGAATATAGTGCGTACCATAACCAACGAACTGGGTTTCAATATTGCGATAGTTTTCCGCCATCCACCCTGCCGCCTCCTGAGAAATAATGGCACCAGGTGCCGCATACTGGAGCAGTTTGGGCTGGCGTGACTTTTCAAGCCACTTACCTACCTTCTCAACAATTTCAACATTTCGTGCCGGTACTCCGCCAATTGGCAATTCGTTTGGCCAGACATAGATCGGAAATCGCTTCGTCTTATCAAGGAAGGGCGCCCTGTAGACTGCTTTCTCCGCTTCACTCATCTGCCTGGTGACAGTACCCCCCAATAAAATCCCCTCGATGAAGACATTCTGTTCAATCAATAGTTCTTTACCTGATTCTTCCTGTCGGAACTGGCCGAAAAGTCCGCCCGCAGGACCGAACTGATCAAGCCCCGACATCGGAAATGCTGGCGGAATAATGGCTTCCATAAAAACAACACCCCTGACATTGCGCGAGTGTTCCATCGCGTACTGAAGCCCGAGCACAGAACCCCAGTCGTGAATGACCAGTATGATTTTCTTGAGTTTCTGCTTTTCAATGAATTTGCTGATGTAGTCGTAGTGGGTCTGATAGGTATAGTCAAGATCAGTTGGCTGATCCGACTTCCCAAATCCTATGTTGTCGACAGCAACGATTCGACCATGGGGCGCCACGTACCGCATCACATTTCGCCAGAGGTACATTGATGTGGGATTGCCGTGGAGAAACAGGAAAGTATCCCCCTCTCCCTCATCAATATAGTGGAGCCTATGACCATTAACCTCAACAAATCTGGATTCATAGGGAAAACTGTCAACGAAGACACCAGCTCTTGGATCAGGCGCTTCACCGGCATAAGCCTTCATGACGATTAAGAGTACAACGAACATCAACATTCGACTAACAGAAATCAACATGGGCAGTCTCCAGCTTCATCAACGGGTTAACCACTGAGTCTGACAGTCAGTTTATACCCGATCAACTGCGCTATTCAGCATAACTAATATGCTATTCCAGGTTAGTCAGAAATCCGGATGATGTATTCAATAAACTCTGAACCCTTATCTCCACATTTGATTGCAACAGAAGGTGCCACTTGCCGATTCCATCTCCCAACGCACCCACCAATCCCGAATCACTATTACCCTCTTCCAGATCGGACGAAGACAGCAACCGGGCACTATTAGGCGGGACTTCCATTGTCACGCTTCCCCCCGGGGCGACATTGCCGTCATCATCGGTACCCGAGATTGTCACTGTAGCCGCCTGACCAGAATCATTCACGATACGAAGCATACTGAGCTGGTTTGAATTGCTGGCGGGATTGAAGAAATAGATGTGACCGGGTTCATCTCCAATCGCGACTGAACCACTGAGATTAGTAAGGAAACCATCTGGCGTACGTACGAGACTCATCACCCGCAATTCAAGAGCGGATGATATCGTTAGCTGCCAACGCCCCAAACCATCACCCAACATTCCCTGCAGGCCTTTATCCAAATTACCGTTTTCCAAATCCATGGCGGTCATTTGCCTGGATTCACCAGCGCCCAGTTCGAAGATCACATCTCCATTTGGAGCGACATTTCCGTCGTCATCTATGCCGGAAATCGTCACTGTACCCTCCTGCTCGCCAATATTGATAACTCGCAGGAATGTTGTCCTGGTTGTCTCACTGGCAGGATTCACAAAATAAACAAGAAGCTCATCCGAGATGCCCGGTTCAATCACTTCACTTAGATTCGTCAGAAATCCATCTGATGTTCTAATCAGGCTCATCACTTCAAGCGATAGTGCAGATGTCACCGTCAACCGCCACTTACCGTTACCGTCATCAAGACTCCCCGTTAGCCCTTTGCTGGCATTACCATCCTCTAGATCCTGTGCAGTAATCTGTTTCGACTCAAAACCGTCCAGCGCAAAACTGATTGAATTCTGTGAACTTATACCTGCATCATCGATCCCTGTGATTGTCACAACACCTTGTTCGGCGTCAGAATTGATAATCCTTAAGAATGACTGTTGAGTGGAATTACTCGCAGGATTCATAAAGTAGACGAGATTATCACTACCGGACCTGGGTACCGTATTACCAAGACTGGTGAGAAAACCATCCGATGTTCGAATCAGACCAACAATCTTGACCGGGTTGTCTGATCTGATCAGAAACTGCCATTTGCCTTCACCATCACAGAGGTTACTTGTTAGCCCTTTCGCTGTATTTCCGTTCTCAATGTCCTGGGCGTTTATCTGTTTTGCCGCTAACGGTGCAAGTGTGAATCCGAGCGGGAGTTTTCTGCTGGCATTTCCAGCATCATCAATGCCGTAGACCTCTATTGTTGTTGTCAGATTACTCTCATTGACAAATCTCAAAAATGTCTGCTGATTTGCATTACTGCCTGGATTCCCGAAATACAATCGATTCTCAATGGCAAGTGAGGAAGATGAAGCATCGACAGCTACCGTATTGGCGTCAAAGCAGGCATCAATACTGGCTGCATCGTTAGGATCGGTGTCAGTTAGAAACTCCTGAAGATTCGTCGCCCCATCAGAGTCGGCATCAAGAGCTGCGTCGGATTCATCCAGGGGGTCCAGGCCATGGGTATTTTCAAATACATCAGTGATACCGTCATTATCATCATCAGCGTCCATGAGGTTATCGATACTGTCACCATCCCAGTCCGCATCTGTTATTTCGGTCACGTTATCACTGTCAATCAGCTCGAAGTTATAAAACTCAACTTCTGCCGTAGCCGGGTCCTGGCCATCCAGCAACAATCCAGAGGCGATGGGAATAGGGATTAGATCGAGTTCCGTTGCCATCTTTTCAACAACTATCTGCCAACGAGTCTTTCCTGCCGCAAGACTCGCCCCCTCATCTGCCCCAATCAGCGCATTAACCTGATCGTCCGTGACATTTAGAAATCCTGAATGTATGTCTTCAACGGCGAAAGTAAAGCCGCCAGCATTATCAACCAGGTAAGCACCATATTCCCGCAGAGCAGTGAGTAACATGCGTGTGACAGGTGAATAGTTCGCCTCATCAATCAGATTACCTTCCTCGTCCCGGATGGATTGTTTCAGTCTAATCCGCTGGCCCATTACCATTGCGTTGGGATTCAGGCTGAAAAACTCAGATTCAGTTACCGATGCAGGATAAATATATTCTGACGCTTCAAGAATTTCGGGATTCTGACTGAGATTGCGAGGCCCGGGTATCGCAAATCCGAGGGCATGTTCGATCACTCCGTTCTCTATGTCTTCAGGTAACAGGAGCCCGGCCAAAAGTGGGATGCCCGAAGCCCTCGCACTGAATACACCTTTCTCATTAACCCCGGTACCTGTGGTACTAAATAAATCGGCAAATCCCGCTTCCAGGATCGTACTACCTTTTAACCCACCACCGAGGCTCTGGCACTCACCTCCTCGTTGTGTGGATGGCTGCCACAGATCGTATTCGACACTGGTGTCAGGATTGAAAAGCACCGTATGACCATCAGCACTCAGGTCAGAAGGTCCGG
>CAZJRI010000034.1:0-39511 GCA_964548025.1 uncultured Pseudomonadales bacterium | reverse complement strand
CTGTTTGGCTTCTTCCAGCGAATGCGCGAATGCTGATCTCGGTGTTTCAAGACCAATTTCTCTCATTGCTTCATCGAACTGCTGACGGTCTTCGGCTTTGTCGATTGCTTCCCTGGTTGCACCGATCAGTTCGACATCAAACTTTTCGAGAACGCCTTCCCTTGCCAGATCCAGCGCACAATTAAGCGCGGTCTGACCGCCCATTGTCGGCAGAACGGCATCGGGTCGCTCTTTCTCGATGATAGCCGCCACGCTTTGCCAGGTAACCGGTTCGATATAGGTAGAATCCGCCATCGCGGGATCTGTCATGATGGTTGCCGGATTGGAATTGACCAGGATTATTCTGAAGCCTTCCTCCTTAAGCGCTTTACATGCCTGGGCGCCTGAGTAGTCAAACTCACAAGCCTGTCCGATGATGATGGGACCGGCCCCGATAATCAGAATACTCTGGATGTCTGTTCTCTTGGGCATGATTAATTCTTCTTTGGAGCTTTACTCACCACGTATTGCCTGATCAGATCGATAAAGTGATCAAACAACGGGGATGCATCGTGGGGACCGGGGCTGGCCTCAGGATGTCCCTGAAAACCAAACGCGGGTCTGTCAACCAGATGTATACCTTGCAGTGAATCATCAAATAATGATCGATGAGTGATATGTACACTATTTGGCAAGGTCTGATCATCAATGCAGAAACCATGATTCTGGCTGGTAATAAGCACGGTCTGATCATCCAGATTCTTTACAGGATGATTTGCACCGTGATGACCGTGACCCATTTTTTTGGTTTGCATGCCACTTGCCAGACCCAGTAGCTGGAGACCAAGACAGATACCAAAAACCGGTACATCGGTTTTGAGAATCTCCTGGATTGCCTCGATGGCGTAGTCACAAGGGTCCGGGTCACCGGGACCGTTCGAAAGGAAGATGCCATCAGGGTTCAGTGCCAGCACATCCGATGCAGGTGTCTTTGCTGGTACCACAGTGACCTTGCATTGTCGGTCAACCAGCATTCTCAGAATATTCCGTTTCACACCAAAGTCATATGCCACGATGTGGTAATCAAAATCAGTCACGGTTGGATAGCCACCCGCCAAATCCCAACTGCCTTCGCACCATTCGTAGGATTCATTCACCGTGACCACCTGGGCAAGGTCCATGCCTTTAAGCCCGGCAAAGTCACCTGCTGCTTTTATCGCTTCTTGGACATCTTTATCTGTCAGGTTTTCACCTGCGGTAATGCAACCATTCTGGGATCCCTGCTCGCGCAGTATCCTGGTCAACCGCCGGGTATCTATTTCTGCAATGGCAACGACCTTGTTTTGCGTCAGGTATTCAGCAAGGCTCACTTCCTGACGCCAGTTGCTCGCAAGTAACGGCAGATCGCGAATCACCAGTCCCGATGCCCAGATTTTGTCGGACTCTTCATCTTCATCGGTAACACCCGTGTTACCGATATGGGGATGAGTCAACGTAATAATCTGGCTGGCATACGAAGGGTCGGTAAGTATTTCCTGATAACCCGACATTGAGGTATTGAAAACGACTTCACCAACGGAACTACCTGAATGACCAATAGATGCCCCTTCGAACAATTCACCGTTCTCAAGCGCAAGCACTGCTCTACTGGGCAACGTAGGTCTCCGTATTAAATGAGGGTCAGGATTTACGTCGAAAAAAAGCGAGGCGGAATTGCTTCCGTCTCGCTCTCAATATTTAATTCGACTGGATGTCATACTGGCGCACAATTCTAGAGGAAGCTCGGTCCAGTTTCCAGCACCAAACCTGATATTCATGCATTAAAAACGCCTCGCCCTTTCAGCAAATTCCAATTAATTGATCTTGCTCAATCCAAGAACATCCTGCATGTCGAATAACCCCGGTTTTTGATCAATTATCCAGATGGCTGAGCGAACCGCTCCCTGGGCAAAGTTCGAACGGCTATGGGCCCGGTGGGTTATTTCCATTCGCTCACCTGCGCCTGCGAACATCACAGTATGTTCACCAATAATATCTCCGGCACGGATACTCGAGAATCCGATGGTTTGCCTGTCCCGCTCACCGGTTAATCCCTCCCTGCCATAAATGGCAACTTCATTCAGGTCTCGTTTCAGTGCCCCGGCAACTACTTCGCCCATACGCAGAGCGGTCCCCGAAGGTGCATCAACCTTGTGTCGATGATGGGCTTCCGTAATTTCAATGTCGACGTCATCGCCAAATATCGATGCTGCTATCTCAATTAATTTAAATGTCGCATTGACCCCGACACTATAATTTGGCGCAAAGACAATCGGGATATTACTAGAAATCTCCTTCAACCTTGAAGTCTGCTGCTCCGACAAACCGGTCGTGCCAATTACCATCTTCTTGCCGGATTCTCCGCAGATTTCAATATTACCTGCGGTCGCATCGGCAATAGTGAAGTCGATCAGTACATCGAATACATCTATTACTGATGCAAGGTCATCGGTAATATTGACGCCGAGTGATCCGACACCCGCAACATCGCCTGCATCTGCACCGATGATTGAAATCCCGGGACGCTCTATCGCTGCTGTTATTTTAGTATCAGGGGTACTGATGATCGTTTCAATCAGGGTTTTCCCCATACGACCAGCCGCACCAGTAATCGCTATATTGGTCATGATTTAACTCTCAAGAAGCGGACGGCGGAGGATAGCGGATTAGACCCGGAACGTCATCCAGATCTTGAGTCGGTCAAGATCTGACGAGGATCAGGGTTAAATTGAATCGATGAAATTCTTTACGTTGTCAAACCAGCTTGTGCGTTTGGGTGACTGCTTTTCGCTGGACTGGCCGTCGAACTCACGCAACAGCTCTTTCTGTTTTTTTGATAATCCAACCGGTGTCTCCACAGATACCCGGCAGTACAGATCTCCTCTGGCACCACCTCTGATCTTGCTCATGTCGACACCCTTTCCCCGTAATCGGAACAACTTTCCCGTTTGAGTCTCAGGCGGGACCTTCAAATTCACCCGTCCATCAAGGGTGGGTACTTCCAATTCCCCTCCCAGCGCAGCGTCAACGAAACTAATAGGTACTTCACAAAAGAGGTGTTCGGCTTCCCGGGTAAATATCTTGTGGTCACGAACATTAATCTGAACGTACAAATTACCTGCGGGTCCGCCGTTTAGACCGGCTTCTCCCTGACCCTCAAGTCGGATCTGGAGTCCTGTGTCGACACCAGCAGGCACTTTCACATTAAGCGTCTTTCGCTCTTCAGTTCGACCCTGACCGTGGCATTTCCCACAGGGTTCTGAGATGACTTTGCCGGTTCCCCTGCAGCGAGGACAGGTTTGCTGAATTGAGAAGAATCCCTGACGTGCGGTCACCTGTCCGATGCCACCGCATTGTACGCAGTCAATGGCAGACGTACCTTTCTTGGCACCTGAACCAAGGCATTCCATGCATTCAACCAGGGTGGGTATCTGGATCTTCTTATCTGTGCCGCGAACTGCTTCTTCAAGGTTCAGATCGAGTACATATTTTAGATCTGATCCTCTTTGAACCTGGGCACCACCTCCGCGACCACCAGAGAAAATATCACCGAATACATCCTCAAAAATGGAGCTAAAACTACCGCCACCCGCCTGGAAGCCGCCAGCACCACCTTCAAATGCCGCATGGCCGAATTGATCATAGGACTGACGCTTCTCCGGGTCAGTGAGAACTTCTGCCGCCTCACTGGCTTCTTTGAATTTTTCCTCGGCATCGGCATCATCAGGGTTCCGATCGGGATGGAATTTCATGGCTAAACGGCGGTAGGCCTTCTTGATATCTCGTTCTGAAGCGTCTTTTGAGACACCGAGTACTTCGTAATAATCTCTTTTAGCCATGACTAATTATTCTTAAACGAAAAAAACCGGAGGTCAGTTTTTGACCCCCGGTGGTGAGTATGTTGAGCTTTCAGTTCACACTAAAAACTATTTATCGTCCTTAACTTCTTCGAACTCTGCATCAACTGCATCCGGATCAGACCCACTATCCTCCTGCGCCGCGGCACCCGGATCACCAGCTTCACCCGCTTGTGCCTGAGCTGCCTGGGCTGCATAAGCCCGTTGAGCCAATTCCGAAGACGCTTCTGTCAATGCCTGGGTTTTCGCCTCGATGATCGCTTTGTCATCATTCTTCAGCGCTTCTTCAAGTTCAGAGATCGCCGATTCAATTTTACTTTTCTCTTCATCGGTCGCATCGGCAGCTTCTTCCAGGGTCTTCTTCGTGGCGTGAATCATACCATCAGCCTGATTTCGTGCCGCGACCAGTTCTTCAAACTTGAGATCTTCTTCGGCATTTGCCTCGGCATCCTGAACCATCTTGTCGATTTCTTCATCCGACAAACCGGAGGATGCTTTAATAACAATAGATTGTTCTTTGCCAGATGCCTTATCTTTTGCAGATACATTCAGTATTCCGTTGGCATCCAGATCGAAACTTACCTCAATCTGCGGGGTCCCTCTCGGTGCCGGTGGAATCTCGGATAAATCAAACCGACCAAGCGATTTGTTCTGCCCGGCCTGCTTTCGCTCACCCTGCAACACATGAATCGTTACAGCCGGTTGGTTGTCTTCTGCGGTGGAGAAAACCTGCGATTTCTTGGTCGGAATCGTGGTGTTCTTCTCAATCAGGTTGCTCATTACGCCACCCATGGTTTCAATACCCAGTGACAGTGGAGTAACGTCGAGCAGTAATACATCTTTCACATCACCTGACAGAACCGCTGCCTGAATTGAAGCACCCATGGCAACCGCTTCATCAGGATTTACGTCCTTGCGCGACTCTTTGCCGAAGAATTCCTTCACTTTCTTCTGTACCAGCGGCATACGAGTCTGCCCGCCAACCAGGATAATGTCGTTGATTTCTGATACGCCGACATCTGCATCTTTCATCGCTGTGCGCAGGGGCTCAAGGGTTCGATCAACCAGGTCTTCAACGAGTGACTCGAGTTTCGCCTGGGTTACCTTGATAACAAGGTGCTTCGGTCCCGATGAATCCGCTGTAATGTAGGGGAGATTAACTTCAGTCTGCTGGCTTGTGGACAATTCGATCTTGGCTTTTTCTGCTGCTTCCTTGAGTCGCTGCAGGGCCAATGGATCGTTATGTAAATCCATGCCTTCCTGCTTTTTGAATTCATCGGCCAGATAATCAATCATCCTCAGGTCGAAATCTTCACCACCGAGGAAGGTATCACCGTTTGTGGACAGCACTTCAAACTGCATCTCGCCATCTACATCTGCAATCTCAATAATCGATATATCGAAGGTTCCACCACCAAGATCATAAACAGCAATGGTTGAATCACCCTGTGATTTATCCATGCCGTAGGCCAGTGCTGCTGCAGTCGGCTCATTGATGATCCTTTTTACATCAAGCCCGGCGATACGTCCGGCATCTTTTGTGGCCTGTCGTTGAGAGTCATTAAAATAGGCTGGTACGGTAATTACCGCTTCGGATACCTCTTCGCCAAGATAGTCTTCAGCCGTTTTCTTCATTTTCCCAAGGACCTGGGCGGAAATCTGAGGAGGTGCCATCTTCTTGTCTTTCACTTCTACCCAGGCATCACCGTTGTCTGCCTTAACAATCTTGTATGGCACCATTTTTATATCGCGTTGAACGACTTCATCGTCAAATCTTCGACCGATCAGACGCTTCACCGCGAATAGTGTGTTTACCGGATTAGTCACTGACTGACGCTTCGCTGCCTGACCAACGAGAATTTCTTCGTCATCGCTATAGCCAATAATTGACGGCGTTGTTCTGTCGCCCTCAGCATTCTCAATAATTTTCGGGCTGGAACCTTCCATGAATGCGACACAAGAATTTGTCGTCCCGAGGTCAATACCGATTATTTTTCCCATTTCAGTGCTCCAATCTTTCTAAATTCTTTCAGCCTTCAAGGCCTGACCAATATTCAACAATGTGGTGTCTAGCGCAAAAAATACAAGAGGCTTAAACCCTTTTTTGCCCGTATGACTGTTCTTCTAAGCTGTCTCATCTATCTGGGGAGACACCCCTTTCGAAACCATAACCATCGCGGCTCTTACCAATCGCTCATTCAGCGTATAGCCCTTCTGAATCACTGCAACGACCGAATTAGGCTCCACGTCGGGATTTTCAACCATGGACATCGCCTGATGCAGATTTGGATCGAAAGGCTCACCCATCGGGTCGATAACTGTCACGCCATCTTTCGCCAGTGCATCAATCATCATCTTCTGGCAAAGACCTATGCCTTCAATAATGGCCTTGTTTACGTCTTCATCTGCAGCCTGTTCAGCCGACTCAACTGCCTTCTCGAGGCTATCGATTACCGGCAGCAGATTCTGAATAAACTTCTCGAGCCCGAATTTGTGCGCTTTTTCAAGATCCTTCGCAGAGCGTCGACGGACATTTTGCATCTCAGCTTCAGCCCGCAGCGCCTGATCTTTAAATTTCGTAACCTCTTCAGCCGCCTGCTCAAGCTGTGATTGCAGTGACTCGATCGACACCTCTTCTGCTGGGCCCGAATCTTCCGCTGGCTCTTCTGCTGATTCTTCTGCCGCTGTTTCCGATTCCGTCACTTGACTATGCTCTTCATCGACCAAATGCTCTTCCTGCCCTTCTTTAGTCAATGATTCTTCAGTTTGGTCTTCTGAATTTGACATTTAATCCCGCTCCTCTCACAAATTTCAGCCGAAGATCCACTCGCGGACAAGGCTATAAATGATGATGTGGAAAGGTATATGGGGATTATCCCCACGGCATTCAAGGGTTTAGCAGAAAATGAAGCGCGATTAGCTGTCTTTCAGTCGGGCACCATCCAGTGCGGCGCTGAGGATGCGAGCACTGGCATCAACAATTGGAATAATTCTCTCGTAGGCCATTCGTGTCGGGCCGATTACGCCCAACACCCCGACGAGTTCCCCCTCGACATGGTAAGGAGAAGTCACCAGGCTGCAATCATCGAGGATCTCATAGCCCGATTCCTGCCCGATAAATAGCTGCATGCCATTGGTTTCCATGCATCGGTCCAGCAGATGAAGAATGTCACCTTTGAGTGAAAAAGCCTTGAACAGCTCTCGAATATCGTCAAGCGCCTTCTCCTGCCCGAGATCGATAAGGTTTTCCTGGCCTGCAAATACATAATCGTTCTCTTCTTCCTGGCTAAATGCCTTCTCGGCGACCTCAAGGGTAGTCTGCATCAATGAATTCATGCTCTCTCTGTCGGTATGCATGGAGGAAATAAGCCTGTCTCGAATCCTGTTTAATCCCTGGCCGACAAATGATTGATTGACAAAGTTGGATGCTTCCTTGAGCTGAATCTCCGTGTATTTTTCCCGCGTGTAGATGATTCTGTTCTGTACCTCATGGTCATCGAGCACGAGAATGACCAGTACCCGCTTGTCATTCAGACTGAGAAATTCGACATGCCTCAGGATTACCTGGTCTCTTTTGGGAATAGTGACCAATCCTGCCAGATGGGTGACCTCTGATAACATACCCGAGGCTGACTCCACCAGTTCATGGCTGGACATATCAGGGTCCAACTGTTTGGTGAGGTTTTCAATATCCATGCTGCCAAGCGGTTCGATAGCCAATAGCGTGTCGACAAAAAACCGGTATCCCTGTGATGTCGGGATTCTTCCGGAAGATGTATGCGGGGAAGTGACAAATCCCTTTTCTTCTAGATCTGCCATGATATTTCTGATTGTTGCTGGGCTAACGGACAATTCACTATTCTTTGCGAGGGTTTTCGATCCTACAGGCTGCCCTTCAGCTATATACTGCTCCACGAGGGACTTAAGTAATATCTGCCCCTTGGAGCTTACCTTTTGTTGGTCCGCCATCGCTGAATATCAGTTCCGAATCGAAAACTTTTCCAATATACCCCCGGTGGGTTAAGGACTCAATTACCGATGCCAAACCAGATCGGATGATTCATCATTGCAGTCACACCGCTTAGTTTGTTTAATGAATGGAATTAACGGAATCTCATTAGATGTTAAGTCACCTGATTGTCAGTAATTTCACCCTTGTTGACCGTATCGAGCTGGAATTCTCTCGCGGCATGACAGTCGTCACGGGTGAGACAGGTGCTGGTAAATCCATCATGCTGGATGCTGTCGGTCTGGCCCTGGGTGACAGGTCTGATATCAACCTGATTGGTACCGGAAAGAACAAAGCAGAAATACATGCAACATTTGATCTGAAGAACAATCAATCGGCACAGGATTGGCTCGCACAGCGCGAGTTAAATACCGACAGCCAGGAGTGCATTCTGCGTCGGGTCATCGCAACGGATGGTCGATCGAGAGGATTTATTAACGGTGCCCCAAGCACCATCAACGACATGAAAACACTGGGTGAGATGTTAATCGACATTCACTCTCAGCATGAACATCAATCACTCTTGCGAAAAGAAACCCATATCCGGCTGTTGGATGAATATGCAGAAGCGACCGGCTTATCAAAGAAAGTGGGAGATCTTTTTAACGAATATCAAAACAAGGCTAATGAGCTGGATCGAATGGTCAACAGCAGGGATGAACAGACTTCAAGGTCGCAACTGCTGACCTATCAATTTGAGGAACTGGAGCAACTCCAAATAGAGCCGGACGAGCACACATCTCTTGAACAGGAACAAAGGGAGCTGGCAAATGCCGAGACCATTCTCAGCAACTGCAATGCGGTTCTGCAAATGTGCCAGAACTCCGATGCTGAAGGCAGCCTCAGTCAGCTATCCAGGGCAGCGCAATTACTCGATGCCATCGATGTTGAGTCTGTGAAGCCCATACATGGATTATTGACTTCCGCAATCATTCAAATAGAGGAGGCAATGCTCGATCTCGAGCGATTCAGCAGTGATTTTCAGGTTGATCCAATAAGACTGGCCGATGTGGAAGAGCGATTGTCTGTCATTTATGACCTTTGCCGAAAACACCAGATCAAACCTCAGGATATTCAGACCCTGAAAGACAAAATCGCCGGGGAACTTGAATCGCTTAACAGCATCGATGGCAACATAGACTCCCTTGAGAGAGAAGTTGAAACGCTTAAAGAAGCTTATTTCACATCGGCAGATAAACTCTCGGCAACACGGGCAAAAGCCGCTGTCAAACTCCGTAAAAAGGTCACGGACCAACTTACAAAACTTGGGATGGCCGGTGCAGCATTCGAGATCGCCCTGATTAGAAATAACAACGACCAGCTTTCAGCCAGGGGCATGGAAAGCATCGAATTCCTGATCAGTACCAATCCTGGCCAGACACCAAGGGCACTGAACAAGATTGCATCTGGGGGCGAGCTATCCAGAATCAGTCTCGCGATACAGGTGGTGACTGCTGATACGTCTGATATCCCAACCCTGGTATTTGATGAAGTTGATGTTGGCATCGGTGGCGGAATCGCTGAAGTGGTGGGTTCACTCTTGCGCAGGCTCGCCACGAAGACACAAATAATCTGCGTAACCCATCTACCTCAGGTAGCCGCCCAGGGTCACCAACACCTCAAAGTCACTAAAACAAGTGACAAAAAGCACGCGCGCACAGAGATCGAGTTTCTGGATACAGAGAACAAGGTTGAGGAGATAGCCAGAATGCTGGGAGGTGTCGAATTGACTGACCAGTCAATAGCCCATGCAGAAGAGATGTACAAAACAGCCCAGATTTAAGAGACTACTGACAGTTCTCACAGTAGCCATACATATTCAAGCTGTGTTCAGTCAGACTGAAGCCCATTCTGCTGGCGACCTTTTCCTGTAGCACTTCAATATCATCATCCTGAAATTCCTGAACCTTGCCGCAACCCAGGCAGACGATGTGATCATGATGCTCTTCAGCGGTGACCTCGAATATTGAGTGACCGCCCTCAAAATTATGTTTGACGACCAGGCCTGCCTCCTCAAACTTGGTCAGAACCCGATAGACGGTGGCAAGGCCAATCTCTTCACCTTTTGCAATAAGCGCTTTATATACATCTTCCGCGCTCAGGTGGTCCTGGGTTGAACTTTCGAGGATTTGCAGAATCTTAATGCGTGGCAGGGTTATCTTAAGTCCTGCCTGTTTTATTTCCTTGGATTCACTATTCATGGTTTACAGGGTTAAAGCAAGATACACTTAGAGGTATAAGTATCCCGACTTTCTCCTTTAAATGGAAGATTTATTAAGCAGTTGCTGGAAACGTTAGTCCCCTCATATGAAAAAAGTACTCTTCGCTAGTTTTATTCTCGTTTGGTTAAGCGCCTGTTCGTCTTTCATGTTCCCGGGCGTACATCGAATTACCATACAACAGGGCAATGTCATTACCCAGGCCATGATCGACAAATTGAAACCGGGTATGACCAAGAGCCAGGTTCGATTTGTACTGGGTAATCCCATCGTGGACGATTCGCTGGACATGGACCGATGGGACTATATCTACACGGTACTTATTCCAGGCAATGATCTGATTCAGACCAAGCTGAAAGTTTTTTTTGTTGATGAAAGGCTCAGCTATTTTGAAGGAGACTATGCGCCCACCAGCCAGAAAACCCTTGCAGAGGCGGACGGCTAATCGGATTTGTTCTGCATTGCCCTTCTGCGCCTTGACTCCTTTGGATCGATGAGTAGCGGTCTGTAAATTTCAATTCGATCAAATTCTTTCAATACATAATCACCGCTGACAAATCTACTGAAGATACCAATTTTTGACGAGGCAAGATCGAGTTCCGGAAATTCAACTCTAATGCCCGACAATTCAATGGCTTGAATGACGGTTGTGCCCACTTCCACATGCAGTGACTTCATAAACTGTTTTGAATCGCTGGCATAGGCAACTTCTACTGATATATTGTTTTTTGACACAGGCCCTACCCTGTAATGTGCAGCAAACCGAACTCGCAATGACTGAATCAGGCCCTGGGTTCACCCATATACACTCTCTGCCCTGTCGCAAAAAGAATCTACCATTTTATCTGCTGCTGTATTGAAAACGCTCGCTAAGGTCAGATTAAATAACTTGCTATTGAAATCAAAGACAAGATCCATGGTGACCTTGCAGCCATCGTTGCCCAATTGGTCGAACTTCCAGCTCCCCGACAGTTCTGAAAAGGGGCCATCCACCAGTTCCATTACTATCGATTCAGGGAAGTTAAGCTGGTTGCGAGTGGTGAAACTATGTTCTAACCCGGATTGTGCAATTTCCACTTTTGCGACCATTGACTGTTCGTCCTGGCTCTGAATTTCAGCACCGACACACCAGGGCAAGAACTCAGGATAGGCGGCTACATCATTGACTACATTAAACATCTGCTCTGCGCTGAATGGCACTATAGCTGACTTATTTATCTTGCGCATCGCACCTCAAAAAGATCTAGGTAAAGGCCATAACGAATACCAAACCCACCGCAACAGGGGAGACGAAACGAACCAGAACTTCCCACAGCCTGAACTGTGTGTCAGTCAATTGCAGCTCATCGGTACTGATCTGCTTATCCACAAACCAGCCAGCAAACAGTGCTATTAGCATGCCGCCCACCGGCAGCAGAATATTGTTTGAAATATAGTCCATCGTATCAAAGAAAGTCATACCCGGCAGGATCGTCACATCTGCCCAGATGTTAGTTGAAAATGCCGACCCGAGGCCTACCAGCCATGCGACTCCGCCCACAATCAACGCACCCACCGCTCGACTTACCTTGAGGTGTTCCACCAACCAGGCCAGCGCGGGTTCCACCAGCGATATTGCAGAGGTAATGGCGGCAAATGTGACAAGCACGAAGAAGACAACACCAAAAACTATGCCTCCACTCATCTGACCAAATGCCAGAGGCAACGTAACGAACATAAGCCCGGGCCCTGAGCTGCTTTCAAGACCATTCGCAAAAACCAGAGGGAAAATCACCATACCTGAAAGCAGGGCAACACCAGTATCCAACAGGGCAATTGATGTTGCGGCGCCAACAATGGACGAATCTTTAGGCATATATGCGCCATATGTCATGATCGCGCCCATGCCCAGACTCAAGGTAAAGAATGCCTGACCCATCGCCATCAGCACGCTACTCCAGGTGAGCTTTTCCAGATTGAATGAGAACAGGAACGATAAGCCTTCCATGAAGTAACCAGTAGTCATTGCATATCCAACCAGCACAAGCAAAAGCACAAACAATGCAGGCATCAGCAGTTTTACCGTCTGTTCAAGCCCTTCACTCACACCACGGGCAACAATTGCAGTGACGATCACCATAAAGAGTCCATGCCAGAAAACCACCTGCCATACATCACCCGTGAAATCACCGAAGACTTTATTCGCGGTCTCTGCCTCAGCACCTGCGAAAACGCCTGAACCCAATTCGACAACATAGGCCATCGCCCAACCAGCAATCACGGCGTAAAACGACAAAATCAGAAAACCTGCCATCGCGCCCATCCAGCCGATAATCTGCCAGAGCGGACTGGCACCGGAGCGAATTGACAATTCTTTCATGGTATTGATCGGACTCTGCCTGCCTGCCCGCCCAAGGAGGATCTCGGCGCTCATGATTGGAATACCAATCAGCAGGGTACAGACGATATAGACCAGCACAAAGGCGCCACCACCGTTTTCGCCCGTTATATACGGGAATCGCCAGATATTACCAAGACCGACCGCAGAACCAGATGCCGCAAGGATAAACATCAGACGGGAAGACCACATACCGTGAATCGATTCGGAACCAGCCATCCTCTGACCTTTTATTGTTATTGATTTGCGCATTGTCTGGGATTTATCGCCCGTCCTCAAGGGATAAACCGATTCTGCAAATCCCCTTGAGGGGTCAACCCTGTACATTTTTAGGTTCAAGCCTATAATGCGCCCCGACGAGGATACGATGGCCAAAAAACCGAAACTTTCACCCGGAACGATAGCGCGAAACAAGCGTGCCGGATTCGAATTCGAACTGCACGAGCGGTTTGAAGCGGGTATCGTGCTCACAGGATGGGAAGTCAAAGCCATCAGGGAAGGCAGGTGCCAGCTTGTGGATACCTACGTCTTTCTAAAAAATGGCGAAGCGTTTATGTCCGGCTGTAATATTTCACCGCTGAATACCGCGTCAACCCACGTCGTTACCGAGCCAAAACGCACCCGAAAACTGCTGCTGCATAAAAAGGAAATTGCCAGACTGATCGGCGCAACCCAGGCAAAGGGTCAGACCTGTGTTGCGACTGCCATGTACTGGAAAGGCAACAAGGTCAAGGTCGAGATCGCACTCGGAACGGGTAAGAAAATGCACGACAAGCGTGCCTCGATCAAAGATCGGGACTGGAATCGCGACAAGGCCAGGGTGTTAAAAGCAAATAACTAACGCCTGATTTCTAGTTGATATTATCTGCCGCCTTCTTTTTCTTCTCTGCATCCTTGTCAAGAATGCTTTGGATACCTCTGGCATCCTTAATTAACTGTTGCTGATTTGCCAGGGGATTATTCGCCTTGCTTGCTGCTTCAGACTTAACCGGTTGACTGTCAACCGCCGCTTCTTCTTCCTCGCCGCCACAACCGCCAAGCAGTAGAAAACTGAACATCAGGGTTATAAGACATACTGTTTTTCCCATCACAAATCCCTCCATAGACTTGAAAAGTCGTTATAAAGACAGCATAACTTAATTAAGCTGATTATCACCAAACAACCGCCAAACGGCAGTTTTTTAGTGGTGGTTTTATCAGGAGCCGCTTGGCAATTTATCGCAAAAGCGTACAATAGCGGCCCCACTTAAGGGTTACTGGGGGCGACATGGATTCGACGCCGGTTACAAAACCTGAGGTGCATGCCGAGAGGGTAGTAACTCTCGTAAAACAATTACTGTAACTTTTATAGTTGCCAATGACGAAAACTACGCACTAGCTGCCTAAAACCTCTCTTAGGAGAATTTTAAGTTAGCTTGACCCGGGGCGAATATGCCCATGTATTCAAACCGGGTGCACGACTCATGGGACCGCTGCCTAGCCCCGCTTGTGACGGAAGCAGTTAAAATTAAAGCAAGCTCGCCTTCTAATCCCTGTTCGCCGGGCCAGTAGAAGGTTAAAAAATAGACGAAATAAGCATGTAGAGCCGAAGGCAGCGAACTGACGGACGCGGGTTCAATTCCCGCCGCCTCCACCAAATACACGGCTTGCGTAGCAAACGTGGATACATACCAACGCAACTCACAGGCAACGGAATCTTTTCACCACAAAGTTCCAGCACCCCACAAAAGCCCCCCACCCATATTGCCTCAATCCCCAAAACATGGTCTATTCACCACAACAATAATCAACAGAGACATACTATGAGCAGAACATCAGATATCGCAGAGGTGCGAGCCGTTATTGAAAAGTACATTGAAGGCTCCGGCACGGGCAATGCAGAGTTGCTCCGTTCGATCTTTTACAAAGACGCGGTGATGATGGGGGCGATGGGTGATGATCGAATGCTTGGCACCCCGGATCCGTTCTTCAAAATGGTTGAAGATGCTGCACCTCTGAATGATTCGGACGCGGATTACAAGGCTGAAATTGTCGACATCCAGGTATTTGGTGAAGCCGCCATAGCGACCTTGTCGGAAGAAGGTTTTTTCGGCATGGGTTTTGTCGACAGTTTCCATCTGGTTCGGATAGAAGGTGAGTGGCAGATTACCAGCAAGGTTTTTAACCGGGACTGATTCTTTCAATGCTCCCACAGGAAGTGAAAAGCGGGGTCCCTTTGCTACTGGATGACGAACAATACCTCCGATTTTTAGTAGATGGCTACTTGATTCTAAAGCCTGCATCGCTGACGGATGATGATCATAATCTTCTTTTTCAGCGTGGATCAGCTCTTTATGAAACCGCCCGCACGCTAAAAAGCCCCACTGCCCATCTGGAGATTCTGGGTGACAATTTACGAGCAGAAATCCCCGAGATTGACAGAGTACTCGAAGACGGAACCGTTAAGGGTGCCGTCACAAGCATTCTCGGTGAGGACGCCGTACTCCATCCCCATAATTTCTTACATCAAAGTACGTTGGCAGATCAGTGCTTTCATCATGACGGAAACCTGCCCTGGAATGAGCGTGGGCACTATCGCTCACATCGACCAGACTGGTTGATTCTGTTTTATTATCCCCAGGCAGTAACAGAGGAAAACGGGCCAACAGAAGTCATTCCAGGTTCTGCATACTGGACGCTCGATCACGAAATCGGTGACAACGACTGGCATTCAATTGACCTGCTTGATCGTGACTTTGGGCGAGATGTGCAGAATGCAGAAGATCTCGGCTTTCGGGACCAGAGACTGCAGGATGCAGTGGACAGTCTGCAGATCCCTCAGCTTGAGCGAAAATTTGTCCATCTACCCAAGGGTTCAGTTGTACTGGTTCACTATGATCTGCTGCATCGCGGGTCTCGCAAGTTACCTGATTCGCCTGATCGATTCATGTTCAAGTTTCATTTTGCGAGAACCCATGAACCCGCTGGCCCCGCATGGAAAAATACGATGGATAGTCCTCCACTTGAGGGTACCAAAGGCGAGTTACAGCCAGTCATTCAACAAATCTGGGATTGGTCAAAGGGCAAGGTCAAACCGGTTGACATGACAAGTCATACTGACAATATTGCTCAGTCATTGTTCAGTGGGCGGGAGGACCAGAAAGTCGAGTCTGCCTATAGACTGGGGATGGACACCTCTGAAGCTGCAATCGAGATTCTGCAACAGGGAATTAATCACGATCAGGAATCTACTCGTCGCGCTTCCTGCTATGGCTTGAGGACTGCCGGATTCAGCGCTATTTCGGCTCTTGTGCAAGCCTGTTCATCAGAACGGCCAAGCACCCGGCGATTCGCTGTTTATGCGCTGGGCAACATTGCTACGGCAACTGAACCATCGGCGATCGAGGTCATGATTGAATTACTAAAAGATCCAGACGACCTCGTTAGGTCGAACGCCGCTTATGCGCTTGGTCAGGTCAGTCGGTCCAGCAATGCAGGCCCTGAAATACTGGAAGCGCTAATCCCCAGACTGGACCCGGAACTGGAACCAAACAATACTGAAGTTGCGCTACTCCCTCGTTCCACTGTCCGGCAAAGTGTCGCCTACGGTTTGATGCAATATTGTTTTAATCACCAGGTGACAGCCGAACATCTCTCAACTCTGGTCACATATGCGTTAGAGGATGATGATCGATACATCAAAGGCATGTTGCTTGAGGCAATCGTTCACCTTATTGACAACAATTCTGAATACGAAATCGCCACCCGTCTTATTCGGGGATTGATGCCAAGGCGCATTAATCTTGTGTCACCGCCTGCGACTAAAGGGTAGAAGAACTGAATTGAAACCTGGTGATTTCAAGTTGCCCTGATCTGTCTACCTGAAGAATGCGCAATCCAGACACTATTCAGTCAATAGCTATTCCAAACAGACCGCATCTGTTGGCACCTCCAGCGGGGAGAGTGTTTCTACCATCCGTCTTCTAAAACCTTCCGTAGAGGTCCAGTGACTACTAATCTGTTGATTGACAATGTCTTCACTCGTACAGCCCATGCCGATATACAGGTGAGATGTCATCCAGGCATTTTGCAGCCAATATTGCACACCATATGAACCGAGGTTGTTTAGGTCATATTCCTGATCACACCCTGGTGGATCATTCGGGTTCGGGAATGATTCACAACCAGTCACGTGACCAGGTCCGCCATCACCATGGCGAACTTCATGTGCTATGAAGTCAAGGAGAGACGAAAGGCCGTACCAACTTTTCCACCAACTCAGGGTGGATTCAGTTGGGTTGGTCGATGACATATAGGTCTTTCCATCTTGATCTCGGCAACAACTACCTCCGCCTCCTTCACCCTCGATCCATACACCATCGATAACAGTATTAATCCAGGCGTGGAGACTGGTGGTTGTCCAGGGGAGATATTGGACACCGGGATCCATGTAATATGCGACACGAAGTGCCTGCAGGTAACCGAGTGCTACTGACATCTGCTCGTCGGGCATCTCTGTATAGGGCTCTGTACACAAAACATTCTCAGCCGAAACGCCGTCCACGACAATTTCAAAATCTCTGAAGATCTCGTCATAGGCAGGATCATTTTGCGGGCATATATCAATGAATTCCCAAATATTGTCGATATTGGTACGTAGAACCTCAACGGTATCTGACTTTATATCGCCAACAGCAACCGGGGTCCAATTTTGATCAACCACGCTATTAATCGCGAGGCTCTGTGAACGGGAAGATCCATCCATCAACCAAAGTCTATTCTGCCCATTCGCACTGTTGCGCCATAGGATATCTGCCTTACCATCATCGTTCATATCGAAAACACCAACGGGATACCAGGTGCTTGATGTGCCTGGAATTGAAGCCCGCGATTCTCGGCCAGATGCGCCAAGTAGCCAGATCGAATTTGCACCTGTTGTAGGATTGTGCCAGAAGACATCATCGCTGCCGTCGGCGTCAAAATCACCGATGCCGCCAACTGTCCAATCTGCTGAAACCGTGGGAAGTTGTACCCGAGCGGCGCGATTCTCACTTTGCATGAACCATAGAGTATTCGCACCGGAACTGTGTCGCCAGAAAAGATCGTTGCTCCCGTCGTTATCAAAATCTCCGCTACCCACCACTTCCCAACTTGTTGCGACAGTGGTGACAGCCATGGAACCAACCCGACTCGAACCATTCATTTCCCAATAGCGATTCGCACCATTTGTACTATTGCGCCACATCAGGTCAGCATCGCCATCTGCATCAAAGTCGCCAATAGCTACCACCTGCCAATTAGGATGGGCACTGGTTATTGCAATAGAAGCGGTCCTTGCACCGTTCTCGATTGTCCACAACCTGTTCTCTCCCGTGGCCTGGTGTCGAAAGAGAATTTCATCCGTACCATCACCCATGAAATCAGCCATACCTTCAACCTGCCAATTAGGATCTGCGACAGTGTTAATCGGGAATCGATCAAGACGAGTTTGGCCTTCCATACTCCAGAGAGTATTCAACCCATTTGAGGCGTGCCTCCAGAAAATGTAGGGATCAGCCTGCGATGTTATCGCGAAACAATAAAGCAGAAGGCTCAGAAGAATCCGACCGGTGTACCTCATAACTCAATGTCCAACTCACCCTTTACTTAGAATAAAACCACGTAGAACAGTGAATTGCAAAACAGTCAAATGATGGATCGCTACTATCAGACTTCAGCTAATCTGTTGGTAAATCCGTCGTGATTTCTCCCGTCATTCATCTGATCCGCTTTCAACCACGCGGCCTGGTTGTGAGTTTTCCGGGAACGATCTTTCAGAATCCGAGATGTGTCTGAAATCGATCAGAACACATTGCTTAAACGCATCGATTCGGTTCGAATAGAGACTTCTTAACGAGAGGCTTCGCTAATGAAATGTGGCATCGTTATGCCGTACCCCAATGCCGGAGATGCAGTGGAGTTCGCGGTCATTGCAGAACAGCATGGTTGGGATGGCTTCTTTGTCTGGGAGTCAGTCTGGGGAATCGATGCCTGGGTTTCCCTCGGCGGTGCTGCGGTCAGAACGAAGACAATTAATCTTGGTACGATGCTGTCGCCACTGTCTCGTATGCGGCCGTGGAAGGTAGCCAGTGAATACATTACTTTGGATCAGCTTTCAGGGGGGCGGGCGATTCTGGCGGTAGGCCTGGGTGCAACAGACACGGGATTCGCTGAATTCGGCGAAGAAACCGACATAAAGGTGCGAGCTGAACTCATGGACGAAGCCCTTGAAATCATTTCTGGTCTCTTTAAAGGTCAACCATTCGAGTACCAGGGCAAGCATTACAAAGTTGAATCAACGCAGTTCTTCCCACCGCCAAATCCACTAAGACAAACAGTCTGGGTTGTGGGTTTGCATGGAAGCAAACGATCTATGTCTCGCGTGGTTAAGTATCAGGGGTTGCTGCCATCGGTTCGGGATGCGGACGGAAACTGGCGAGAGCTCGAACCTAACGATGTTGAGCAGATGCGGGATTTAGTTAAACAACAGGGATGCGATGAGAACTACGACATCGTCGTTGAAGGAACAACGCCGGGAAATGACAAGGCGAAGGCCCGGGAGGAAATACAAAAGTGGCAGACCGCAGGTGCCACCTGGTGGATGGAATCAATGTGGCAGATCCAGAATGAAGCAGATCGACGTGACTTGTTCCAGGAGCGACTGAAACAAGGGCCCCCCAGTTAACTGCCTTCTGGGGTCTGAACCGCTTGCTATCGTTGTCCAGGCAGATTCATTGATGCCAGTTATTCCAATCTTGTGCAAAAAGCCAACAAATATCCTGGGTCTGATTAGGCTTACTGTTTTCCACCTACAAAAGTAATTAAGATCTACCAAGTACCTCAATATCGGTTGCAGTTTTTTACTGCGAAATTAACCCGAACATTACTGAAATTGAAGTTGCACCAGGATAGCCAAGGTCGCAAGAATGGATAGAATAAAAAGTAGTTTCAGGATACTTGTATCCGCTCTTACCCCGTCAACCAGGGCCTGGCAGTTTGCATCATTTTCACTCGCTGGCGTATGGCTCGCGTACCTGCTTTACCATTCAGTTCTGATTCTGCTGCCAAACTTTACCGCCTACAAAGCACTTGGCTTTTTGACAATTATTCTGTCGTTACTTCTGGTCGGGTCGATAGCGTATTTAACCATCCGGCTTCTTGGCGCACTGCCGAGGCGGTTCGCGTTTATGCTCATCGTTCCACTTCCACTGCTCCTACTTGCCTTGTACGAAATCGGAGAAAAAGCCCTGGCTGTTCTCAGCATCGGTGGACTGTTCTCTATCGCATTGATTGCAGGATCGTTGGGTTCCATTTACCACGCAGGTTTCAAACCCAACAAACAAAAAGTGGTGCTTTCGACGCTGGTTCTCGCAACCATTATGTTATCAGTTACCATCTTCCTCGTTTTCTTTAAATATGAAGATCCCAATCCGACTCTTGCAGAGTACAAACTGCCTGATCGGACTTTGAATCTGGCTGATCCATCTTTGCCTGGCCGATACCAGGTGCTCTATACCACCTACGGCAGCGGTTCCGATCTCCATAGACTTGAGTTTGCAGAGGAGGCCGGGTTCAGATCAAAAACCGTCGATGGCTCCAAACTGATTGATAACTGGGAGAATACGATAGGCTGGTCGAGAACCGGGTACTGGGGCTTTGACCCAAAATCATTACCGGTTCAGGGGAGAGTCTGGTATCCGATCGGCGAAGGCCCATTTCCCCTGGTGCTTATTGTGCACGGCAATCATGGTATGGAGGATTTCTCGGATCCTGGTTATGAGTACCTTGGGGAGTTGCTGGCGTCGCGCGGCTATATTTTTGTGTCAGTCGACGAGAACTTTCTGAACTCCTCAATAGCCGACTGGGTCAACCCGTTAGACCCCAACCTGATCGAGGAGAACGATGCACGTGGCTGGGTGCTGCTTGAGCATCTCAAGCAATGGCAGGATTGGCAGAAGACCGACGGCCATCCTTTTTCAGGCAGGGTTGATATGGACAATATCTCACTCATCGGGCATTCAAGAGGTGGAGAAGCGGTGGCGGTCGCCAGCTATTTTAATGATCTTGATTACTACCCAGACGATGCCACTTTATCCTTCGACTATCACTTCAATATCAAGGGCATTATTGCCATTGCTCCGGTTGACGGACAGTACAAACCAAGAGAAAAAGGAACACCTCTCACGAATTCCAGTTATTTTTCTATCCATGGCAGTATGGACGGTGACGTTACCTCCTTCAACGGCCTGTCGCAGTTCAACCGGGTTGAGCTGACAAAACCTGGGCAATTCAGCGCGACGCTCTATGTTTCTGGTGCAAATCACGGTCAATTCAATACGACCTGGGGTGATCAGGACACACTTTTGGGGTGGGGACTCAACAAAGACCCGATTATGCCCGAAGAAGCCCAACGCAAAATTGCCGAAGTCTACTTCTCTGCCTTTCTCGACATCGTCCACAAGGGCCAAACGGGGTACGAGCAGATTTTTGGAAGCGCTGAATACGCCGCCGGGTGGCTGCCGGATACTTATTACATCAACAACTATCGCAATCAGAACACCGAATGGGTGATGAATTTTGAAGAGGACGGTAACCCGGCCACAGCCAGTATTGAGGGCGCTATCATTTCGACCGAAAACCTGAGCCGATGGAATGAAGCCTGGATTAAGTTGAAGTGGAACCCACTGGAAACTCATGCTGTGAATATCTCCTGGGACGATGAGCACCACGAGAAAGCGAGTCTCAATGTTCATTTTGGTACACCAATAGATCTGTCTGTGTATGAAGAGCTGGTGTTCTCAGTCTCGCAAAGTACCGAAGATACGATGCCCAAGGGTTTTGAGCCTTCTGAAAAAGACAATGACGGTGAACAGGGAGCGGAAAAGCAAGATGATGAGCGGAAACCAGCCTCTCTTGACTGGTCAATCGTGCTGGTGGATAGCGACAACAATCAAGGCCGTATGTTGCTAAGTGACATTGAATCCCTGTATCCCCAGGTAAAGCAGGATACGTTGAAACCCCAATTCGGCTACACGTCTCCCCAATCAGAGGCTGTCCTGAAGTATTACGCCTTTTCTTTAAGTGATTTCGTAACTGGGTCTGGTACCTTCAATGGTCTGTTATCCGAGGTTCGATTCGAGTTTGACCAGTCTGAGAGGGGATCAATTATCCTGGATGACCTGGGCATCACCCGACGTTCTGATTAGTAAACAACCATTGATGTTTTTCGATCCAAGGTAAGCTGATGACTTTACATAATCTATCTCAGCATATGTAATCATCAACACTACTAATTGCCTGGTTCCGCCTTAAATCTCAACTCATACCAACATTCTCGTGGTGTTCTCACTTGCCGTCGCTGCCTCACTACTCGGTGCCTGGGAACTCACAGTTACACGACTGTCGTCAATCTACTACTTCTTTGACACGACCTATCTGGTGTTGGCGGTTTGTCTTCTGGGTTTGGGTATTGGTGCGCTCTGGTGTAGAAGTTATGGAGAGGGGCTGAAATTAAGATACGTTCTGGTCGCCATACCCATTACTATGCTCCTTATCTGGGGGCTGATCTCACGATATGACGTCGCGTGGGTCTCGACAATCTTCGCCTGGCCGTTTGTCCTCTTTGGCGTCGCATCGACACTCGCCTGGCATCGCATGCCCGACTCCAAAGCCCGTATTTATCTGTACAGCGGGGAACTCCTGGGCACAGTCATCGGATTGATTGCTCTTGGACCTATCCTCGTTTCACTGTTAACAATTGATGTTCTGAGCGGCCCTGGTATGCAGACTCATTTGCGGGATACGGTAGCGCACGAAGGGCTGCGCAGACATCAATACGCTACAACCGGATATGCCCGTACCGATCTTGTCCATACAAAACGTCAATCGGTGGCTTATGTGTTCACAGACGCGATGTTCCTTACCCGTTCTGTTCACTGGGACGGGGAGTCATCAAGTTTTGATGATCCACATATCGAGAACCTCTCTCGCCTGAAACGAGTAGCTTTATCAAGTGGCAACACAGACAGTGTATTATTGTTGGGCGCAGGTGCAGGATTCGATATCGCAGTGGCACTGCAATCAGGCGCCCAACAAATTGACGCTGTCGAGGTTAATCCGCAGACTATTTCCTATGCCAGATCGCTGGATAGCTGGGCGGGCGGCGTGCTTAACAACCCTGCTGTTAATATCCATATTGCCGAAGCCCGCCGATACATCTCCGCATCGTATCAAAAGTGGGATCATATCAGCCTCACACTCTTACAAACTTCACCCGCCGCCGGGCGGGGCAGGAGCCATATAGATGCAAGAGTGCTGACGGTCGAGGCTGTGCGCGATTACCTCTCGCATCTTAAACCCGGGGGCATCCTGGCAGTGATTCAGAATTCAGAGAGACTGGCTAACCGTACTCGCCTCGCATTTATGGCTGCAAATAACGGACAATCAGACAAGATTATTGAATGGCGACTGCCAGATGGAGAAGAAGACGATAATCCGTTTTCTCACCTTCTCATAACTCGTAACGAGCCTTTCAATGCATCGGATCTTCATCATCTGAATGTCCTGGCGCAGCCATACCAGGTGGATTTCGTTGCCGACCCGGCAGCAATCGATGAACGACCTGCGACGGATGACCGGCCGTTCTTTTTTGAACCTGGACTGCGCATCTCTGCATATACGGCAGTTGCGACCCTGATAACCCTGATTGTTCTCATTGGTGTATCGAGCAGAGAACGGGGTACGCCTGGTCATATTTCGCGTATTTCTTCAGCAACCATCACCGGAGCGGTTGCCATGGGATTGCAGGTTCTCGTGGTCTATCGAATGCAGACCGCAATCGGAAATCCCTCACTCGCTCTCGGCCTTGCACTTGGCACTGTTCTTGGGGGCGCTGGATTCGGCGCTCTCTTACTCGGCAGAAGATTTGCGGCACCTGATATGTGGCTCCCGACCGGGCTACTGGCTGCATTTGGTGTCGGGCTGCTCGTTATATTCGGCCCCTATATCTCGGAGCAGTGTGCATCAATCGATGAAGGAAAGGCCGCTCTCTTGATGATAGCGTTCACCAGTAGTTGTTGTTTGCCAATCGGGCTACCGTTTCTTGCTGTTATCGGGTCCTGTGAGTCAATTTCAGGAAGAGGTGAGGGTCTGGCAATCGGCTGTGACGGTCTGGGCGGTATAATCGGCGCAGCCGGTGCAACCGGCATCGCAATGACACTCGGGTTCAACGCGCTTGGTTGCGTTCTAGTCTTCGCCCTTCTTGCCTTTTCTCTCCTGCGCCCTGTTGGTTATGAGACCTGAACCAGCCCGGGCAATGCCTGGCTCTTCAAACAAGCAGCATCGTATTTACTCGCCGCCCGGTGAAGCAGTATTCCCCCTTGCTTCTGATTCAAGCAATCTGGCACCCCGAAGGATACCCTGCATAGAGTAGTTACCTTCATGGCAGGCGTATTCAAAGACTCGCTCTTTACTTTGACGCCAGACAAACTCACCTGACCATGGCTCCGTCCACACGGCCGGATCTTCTACCGTGAAGCTATAGACAAGATTGCCATCTTTTTGCCGCGTAAACCGCTCAACCACATGCGCATTTTCAGTGCCACCCCTGCCTGGTCTTGTTAGTGGATGGAAGTTAGTGGTATCAACAACCAGTGTATCCCCTTCCCACCATCCGATGGAGTCTCCAAGCCACTTCCTTACACTTGAGGGAGGATGTTCGGAGTTCATTCGAACGATACGTGCATCGTGAACCATTTCGATAAGGATCATGACATGATCTTCTGTCTGCACGATCCGCTTGTAATTGTTGTATAGGCTGGGGAACGTCGGCGTAGCTCCGGTGAATCCCAGGATACACCGCTCAGAAATACCCAGATTTTCAGGACCATCATAGGGTCCGACCCCTTCAACGCCCAGCCACCATGCAGTTCCATCGTTGGGTCGCCGTAATTTGCGCCGCTCTGCAATAAGTGCCAATGCCGCAGGTGTCATGGCAGGTAACCTGCCGTTTTGAGGTTGGGTAATTATCGAGGTACGAAACTTACCATCGACCATGAATACATCTGAGCCGGGATCTACCCAGAAATTATTATAACCGCCAACGTTACCCGCACCGCTGGTTTCACGAAATTCGTCACCAATGCCTATTGGCGGTGCACCGCCAACCGGTGGTGCTTCAGTCACAGTACCCCTTGTTCGCTCTCTTTCGATTACCTGCAGGCGATTTTCTTCCAATATCGCACTGGCCTGCGCTTTCGTGAGTTCGAGGTTGTAGCCAAATTCCTTGGGGCGCTGCAATGGCGTCAGTGTTGCTACATCATATATACCAGATAAGTCCGGGTGCGAGCCGCCCTGTTTCGCCTCGACTGATAGCGAATATATTGCAGCAAAAGCTAACAGCGCTAGGTAAGTTCTTTTCATGAAGCAATCCTCCATTAGGGGATACAGGCTATTCAAAACATCATAACCAAATTGGCAATAAGTGGGTGGTGACTATTTAGCTCATAATTCTGCTAAACAATCCACCCCAAAATCTCGATGGTTTGCCTGAATTTCTCTCAAAGCTGTCTGCCCTTTCGCCAAACCACTGGACGCCCTTGGCACCCATCCAGCGTAGCGGTTCCGGTTCCCATCGGCGGGCAATATCATCGACCCAGGCCAGTTGGGTGATTTCTGTGTCATTTCCGAGCACAAGGTCTGCCAGTATCCGACCGGCAAGATTCGATGCAGCTACCCCCTCACCGATATAACCACCTGCAGAACCAAGACCACTTTCTTTATCGAATGTAACACTGGGACGCCTGTTTCTTGCCACACCCATCAAGCCGCCCCACTTATGGGTTATCTTGTAGCCGGTGAGCATGGGGAATAGCCCCCTTAATGTCTGTTCAACATTTGAAAGATGAGGATCGTCAGGCGGGATCACTGCCTTTCTCTCAGAACCAAAGTAATAACCAGCACGCCCGCCAAACGCAAACCGGTCATCCAATGTACGCTGACCATAAATCGTGACTCGCCTGCTGTCTCCAAACGTCTCCCTTTGCTTTAGTCCTATCTCATCCCATACAGAAGCTGGTAATTGTTCGGTTGCAACCATCATGGAATACAAAGGCATGATCCTGCGCTCCTGCCCCTTAATGGATTCGGTGTAGCCTTCTGTCGCTCGGAGGATTATCTGCGCGGATACCGATCCTCGCTGGGTCTCCAATCTATTCTTGTCAAATGAGTTAACGGCAGTGCGTTCATAGATATTCACGCCACTCCTGCGCAGCAGATCTCCCAGTCCACCGGCAAGCCTCGCAGGATGGATCGCGGCACAATGAGGGGTGTAAATCGCACCGTAATTCGGTGTCATATTGACTCGTCGTCTGGACTCTTCCTCGTCCAGCCAGACAAAATCAGATTCTTCAAATCCGACCTTCTGTCGCTCAGACAATCTTTTTTTCATCAGGGCAACGTCGAAAGGTTTGGTCGCAACCGTCAGCGTTCCGCCCTTGGCATAATGACAGTCTATATTCTCTGCCTGACAAACACGTCCAATCTCGTCAACTGTATTCTGCATGGCCCTCGCAATCGCCATGCCTTTTGAAGCAAGTACCGGGTTATTCAGCATCTCTTCAATACCCATGGCCCAACCCATGCACCAGCCGCCATTTCTACCGCTTGCACCAAAGCCAATCGTGGTTGCCTCAAACACCGCTATGTCCAGGTCTGGATTCAACTTATTCAGATAGTAGGCAGTCCACAGACCCGTGTAACCAGCGCCGATTATGGCTACATCTACACTTTCAGGTAACTGTTCTGGTGCATTGTTGACTTCAGGGTTGCCCATTGAATCAAGCCAGAAGCTGCCATTATCAAAGTCATTCATCTTTCCTGCCCTCATCTGTGCCGGGAATTGTTAAATATACCTTCAATCCAACAATACTGGTGACCAATCTCATGGTATTTTATAAAAGACTGAGCAGAAGATGACGCTGCCTGAAATGAACGGGATCATGCGGCAGCTATCATCGTTCAACATTAAGTCAGGCAGTGCCGAGTGGTTTGGGCTGGATACCATTGCGTATAAGGAAGAGTATCAATGATGACACGAAGACGATTTATCAAGGGATCTTTAGCTGCAGGGGGGCTGGCAGCAACAAACCCGTCCCTGGCTGCCACCCGGCAATCAGGCGTTGTTGAGACCAATCACGGCAAGGTACGAGGATTCGTTTCGAATGGCGTCAATGTATTTAAAGGATTGCGGTATGGCGCAACAACCGCCGGTGGTAATCGATTTCTGCCACCAAGAGAAGCCGTTAGCTGGCAAGGAATCCATGATGCCACTAAATACGGAGAAAGCGCACCTCAGAGTCGCTTTGGATTTGAAGGGAGTGAAGACTGCCTGTTTCTGAATGTCTGGACGCCGTCAATCAACGACAATAAAAAAAGGCCAGTGCTGGTATGGCTGCACGGTGGCGGCTTTCGATCTGGCTCAGGCTCAGCACCCATGTATGACGGCGTCAATATCTGTAACAAAGAGGACGTGGTAATAATTACAATCAACCACAGACTCAATATGTTCGGTGCGACACACCTCCCTGATATCGTTGGCAGCCAGTTTGTCGAGTCCGGCTGTGTTGGCATGCTGGATATTGTCGCCGCCTTACGCTGGATAAACGTGAATATCTCCAGGTTTGGTGGTGATCCGGGCCGGGTTCTGATATTCGGTGAATCCGGCGGCGGGCGAAAAGTTTCGACTTTGCTGGCCATGCCGGTCGCAAAGGGCTTGTTCCACAGGGCAGTGATTCAAAGTGGCGCCATTTTGAGGGTAACCACGCCAGATGACGGAACCCGGCAATCCGAATTATTGCTCAAGGAACTGGGCATCAGACGAAAAGACGCCAGAAAACTTCTATCAATGCCCGCAGATCAGCTTTTGAAGGCTCATCTGGCGTCAAATAAACACTACAAACCGACTATTCCTGTTGTGGGGATGACTGACAATACACCGGTGATCAATCCCCTGTCGTTACCGGATCATCCATTTGACCCGGCAGCTTCTTCCTTCTCAGAGGATGTGCCCGTAATCGTCGGGTACAACAAGACGGAAGAAACGTTTTTCTATCGAATTGGATCGCTGCTCTATCCCCAGGCACCAGATCGAAAGATGGATTTCGATCTGACTCATGCTCAGCTTCTGGCAAGAATGAACAAACGATTGGGCGTCGACAGCAAATCGCTTATTGAGGCGTATCGAAAGGACTATCCTGATGCTTCGCCCTGGGATCTTCAGATGCTAATTTCAACCGACCATCCACGAGGCGCCTACCCCAAGGAACTCGCCACCAGAAGAGCTGAACTCGGTAAAGCAAGTACTTATGTCTATCGATTTGACTGGACACTGAACGATGAAGTTAAGTCACCCCATGCACTCGAAATTCCATTCGTTTTCAACAATACACGAAGTTCGGACTGGACGAAGGATCATCCCGGTAAACCCCATGACCTGTCCAACCGGATGAGTGCCAGTTGGGCGGCCTTTGCCAGAACAGGCAATCCGGGAACGGATGACTTACCAGACTGGCCAGCCTATGAGAAAAGCAGCAGAAGCATGATGATTTTTGATAATCCCAGCCGTGTGGATAAAAACCCACACCCTCGATCAAGAATCGCGATGGAGGGGGTATTGGGTTTCTCGTAGAAATCCCGCAGCCAACTCTCATCACACTGACACATAAACGCGGTGACGCAAAGACACGCCAATTAAGCCATTAACAGTTAAGTGGAGAATGATATGGGACAACTAGAGGGTAAGGTAGCATTTATCACCGGTGCCGGGTCGGGAATAGGACGCGGCATCGCCGAGCGATTCGCGAAGGAAGGGGCGGACATCTGCGTCGCAGACATCGACGAAGAAGGTGCAGAACAAACGGCCAATCTTGTCGGCCAACTGGGTCAGAGGGCGATCACGGTCAAAACAAATGTCGCTTCCAAGCAGCACCTGCTGGATGCTGTTAAAAAATGTGGTGACGAATTCGGCAGGTTGGATATCGGTGTCGCCAACGCCGGTATCGGCCGAATGGGTCCGGTTCTCGATCTGGCGCTAAAAGACTGGCAGGATCAACTCGACATCAATCTGACCGGTGTATTTCTGACAGTGCAGGCCGTGGGCAACAAAATGGTCGAATTTGGCAATGGCGGTCGCCTCATATGTATCTCATCCCTTGCTGCTGAAACTACAGGCGCCGGTATGTGGTCCTATAGCGCAACCAAGGCCGGTGTTCGGATGATGGTGAGAGGCTGGGGCCAGGAATTGGGCCAACACAATATAACCGTTAATGCCATCGGACCTGGGGTTATCAATACGCCGCTTGCAGCGGGTCTTGCAGGAGAAGAAGGCGGCGCGATTCGTCAGAACCTTGAGTCCAGGACACCCGTGGGCAGGGCTGGTGAACCATCAGATATCGCAGGTCTGGCAACCTTTATGGCTGGTCCCGATGGTGCCTTTATGACCGGTTCCTATGTTCTTATGGACGGTGGAATAAGAGATGCCAGAGGCGGTATTGGGAACGCAATGACAGAAGAGATCAAGGAGGAAACAAGTCGACTGTTTGAACAACAGGTCACTCGCCGACAACGAATGCAGGACTGGATTGATGACAGGGAATAGCCCGGTTGCCCGTCACGGGATATATCTGTGAGTATACTATCAACGCTTATCTCCTAAATGTACTCACAGATATCATCGCCATTAATCTGACATAGAAGGAAACAAAGCCAGGGCCTGTTTCTCAAATCCTTCGTGCTTCAGCCCCTTACCTTCTTCACCTCTGCCATCATGGTGAACAACTCAATGATATTGTTAGGTTCTGTGCTGCCACTGAATTCCCGATAGAGACTGTTTACATTAACCGCTATTCGCTCACTGTCTGCCCAGGATTCATAGTCGGTCAACGCAATATCAAGTGCCGCATCAAGAACGCCAAGTCCTGCATCAAACCTCGCCCTGGCTTCACGATTGATGTATTCAAGGTATTCCTGCATGCGCTTAACACCGGCAATGTCGGTGATGGGGCCATGACCGGGCACGACGACAGCAGGTTGCATTTCAACGATTCGCTCACAAGCTCTGATCCAGTTACCTATGGGTCCTTCCCACATAAGTGGTGTACCGTCTATAAAGAGAATATCTCCCGTGAAAACCGTTTCATCCTGCGGGACATGTACCAGTACGTCTCCGAGCGTATGGGCAGGTCCTACCTCGAGGAGTTCTACTTTCTTATCGCCGACTGACAATTCAAGTTCACCGGAGAAGGTCCGGGTTGGCAATTTCTCAGCAACGTCAGAAAAATCGAATGGACCGAAAATCTCAAGGAAAAACTGCCCAACCTCGCCCAGATCAGCCGCTCCCTGCATCAATCCATGGAGCAGTTCAGCAGACGTCGCCCGCATCTCTTTGGCACTGGCATCGGAGGCAATCACCTCAGCACTCGTGCACAATCCGTTGCCATGGGTATGATCGCCGTTAGCATGAGTATTTACCACGGTACCGATCTTCTCGGCACCAATCCCGGATGCATCCGACATCTTGCCCAGCATTTCGCGCGTAAGTTTAGCGTCGAACAGGGTATCAACAAGCAACGATTGTTCACCATCAACCACCAGTCCTGCATTCGACCATCCCCATCCCCCATCAGGCTGAAGGTAGGCATAGATGTCATTGCCTGTCTCAACCAGTCCTTTCTTATACGTCCATGGCTGGGTCATCATGATATCCTCAGTTTTTAGTCTCTTCCTTTATTCAATATACCGCATCCAAATCCAATCTATCCCTGTTTTAAATGGGGTTTAGCCCTGACTACCTGAAAAAAAAGATCTGATCAGAGAAGCAATCTTCAATTTTGCAGAAAACAACAGGAAACGGATAGAACGAAACGGATATTTCATTATTTTACGCCTTATCAACCGTCTCATATGCGGTTTACTGTTGAGCGTCCCCTCCTTCTGTTGATGACCTAGATTCGGTCTCAGCTTTTGTACATGCATCTCCTCAATCGGCACATCGAGCTGCAGCCGAATCTTGCAAGGCAAAAGACAGGTTTCATCATTACAAGCCTGGTATTCGATCTCAATATCCAGTTTGGTTTCATGAGAGGCTAAAGCACGGGATTCTGATGCCAATTCAGAAGTCGCCCAGATGGGTATCTGCAAATCTACAGTTCCGCTCCAGACATTTAATTCAAGATCCAGCTCTTTGAGAAACAATTTAGTCGTTGGCGGCTTAATTACCGGTTCTATGACCAAACCAGTCGGCCCACTCACCATAATTCGGGTTGCTGTCATTCCCGCCGGTACCGGTTGATCATAGATATGCAATCCATCAGGTACCTCAAATCGAATCACGACCCTCCGCTCGATACCCTGTTTGATGGCTCCCCCATGCAGCGTAACACTGATCTTAACCTCGTCGTTAGCTACGGGAGATTCAGTCGCGACGTTAGGTTCACCCTGATGCAAGCCAATTCTGCCGAGTGCAGCATCGATGAGTAATTCAGGTCCAGGTCTTTGTTTATGGCTATCGCTGAAAAACTTCTCCATGACCACGCCATTTTCGTCAACGACGTAGCTACCAGGGAAAGGAATGCCGTAATAAATGCCATCACCTGGTTTGATCAGACTGTTACGAATTCCGAATCGATCTATCACTTTCGAATCGATATCTGACAACAGGGGATAGGGAATCTGGTATTCAGATGCGAACGCCGTCAACGCCTTACGATCATCATATGAAATGGCGAATAGCTCGATACCCGCATCATTAAAAAGTGAGATCGCATTTCGCAGCTCCACGAGCTGCGTCATACAGGGTGGTCACCAGACGACAGAGCGGAAGAAAACCAGAACAACTTTCCGGTGACTCTGGCCAAACGTGATCAGTTTTCCAGTTTGATCTGGCAGCGTAAAATCAGGTACCTTTTCACCGATTTCGGGTCCGGTGCCTGCCCCTTGCGGCAGTCCAAGCCTGCCGGGATGCCCCAGGGGTAGTGGCGCTTCAAATCCGAACTCGTCAATTTCTCTGTTCATAGGATCTAATCTAATCTGCCTCTTAGCGGGCAACATCAATGCAGGGGTGGTCTACGGATAGACAGGTATAACCTTAAGAAATCCCATCTGACTTCTCAATCAGGGGTACTGTACGTCTACCTCATCCCCATCTGACGGCAGGATAAACCACATTCGATCTTCGGTCAGAATTACGTTACCGGGTAAATCACGCTCGAATATCTTCTTAAGGAGAACATTGCGCGGAGGCGGCACCAGATGGTAGAACCCCGCCAGTTTCGTATTACTCTTTTCAACCAGATCGATCACATCAAACGTTGATGCATGATAGTCAATAATGTCGTTCAGGACCTTTGCATTTCGGTCCATGCCAAGCTCCGTTGCCGTCTCAGCAAGTTGACTGATAATCGGAACCGATAGCGCATCACTCAACAGAAGGTCCACATTGCTTGAAGCCTCTACTATCTCGTTAGTGATCAATGAGTCGCCAGTGACAAATACCGATCGATCTTTATATTCTATTTTGTATCCCAACGCTGGCGAGACCGGTTCGTGACTCGCTGGTACTGCTGTCACTTTCAGATCGCCTTCAGCTATGAAAGTCCCAGCGGTGATCGGCTTTGCCTCCAGCACCCCGAGATGTGGTGGCAGAAGCTCTGCACCGTGATGATCCACGCGATATCGGGCGTCCAGCTCATAGCTGAGATTCACACCTGAAACCACCCTGTCCACGCCTTGTGGTCCGTAGACACCAAGTGGTTGTGGTCTGCCCTGGACCCATGAATTCAGATTGAGTTCATAGAGTTCACCAATATGATCGGAATGAAAATGGGTAAGCAGAATTCCATCCAGTCTTTGCAAGGGTAATCTCTCTGCCATTAGATTCACGGTTGATCCGGCACCTGAATCGATAATGTAGAAGTGTTCTGGTGTAACTAATGCGATGCAGGCTTGTGCTCTGCCAGGGTCGGGCAGGGGGGATGAACTGCCACAGACAAAAACCTGAAGGGCATCCATTCCATCACTGTCTTCACCACCACAGCAGGATGCAGACATCAGGGATCGGGCGCCAACCAGGAGCAATCGATCTTGCCCCCAACTGGTATTGAGCAAGATTGCTGCCAATACCATGAGTCCCAGCGAAGCGCCGAAGAGAGAAAGTAGTATCTTCTTCAATTTAATCGATGACTTCTGGTGCAGAGATGTTGTCCGTCATGACGATACAACACCACTACAGCGGGTTGGCCCTGATAAAATCGATAATCGCCCCGGCAAATTCAGGTCCGGCATCATCCTGCAGGAAATGACCTGCACCCTTTATGGTCTGATGCGCCTGCCCCTGGGCGCCCGCAACTTCCTCCTGAAAACGTTTATAGCCACCGGCTGTTACCGGGTCAGAATCGCTAAAACAGGTCAGAAAGGGTTTGTCGTACTTGCGAAGGATTTCCCAGGCGGCCCTGTTCTTTGGAATCTCCGGGCCATCGGGGAAGATGGGCACACAACTTGGGAACTGTCTTGCACCCTGCATGTATTCATCCGAGGGAAAGGGTGCATCATAAGCTCGTTTTTGATCTGTCGTCAGTTCAGCGCCGATTGCACTCAGGCCGACCACATCTGAGACCACCAGTTCGGGGTATTCCGCACAGTATTTGATCCAGTACATGAACCCGGCACCGTTCTCATTTTCACGCAGCTTTGCTCCCATTTCCGCCGGGGGCAGCGCAGGAATCTGGTCAAACATCGCGTGCATTGCCGGTGCCATCTCTTCAGGAATACCATTGGCATCGGGTAATCCAGTATTGGCCGCAACGACTCGGGCAAATCGATCTGTATTTTCTGTCAGTACCCTGAGTCCAATCAGCCCGCCCCAATCCTGGCATACCAGCGTGATATCCGTGAGATCGAGCCCCTTAACGAATCCGTTCGTCCAGTGAACATGATTGCTATAGGTATAGTCATCTCGAGTTGTTGGTTTGTCAGACTTGCCAAAACCAACAAGATCAGGGGCGATAACCCGATATCCTGCATCAACCAACAAGGGAATCATCTTGCGATACAGATAAGACCATGTGGGCTGACCATGCAGGCACAGTATCAGTTCACCCTCTCCTTCATCCACATAGTGAATTCTCAGTACGCCATTTTCACCATCATCAACCTCAACATAGTTGGGCGAGTATGGATAGTCTGCCAAATCCTTGAATCGGTCTTCGGGTGTTCTGACAATTTGCATAGTATTCCCTTATATTTTCTGATTTTTAAGCAACAAAGAATCCCTACTCTTCAGCGTGATCCAGCAATATCGCACCAACAATCAGCCAGATTGTCATGATAATTTCAATAACAATGAACTGCTTTGCCATGGCTGCACCAGCGACGACTGCAGCGAGTGTCCTTGCTGCCGCTGCTGCCCCGAGGAACATTGCACCCGCATAAAGCCATCGTCCCTCCGCTTTTACAGCCCCCAAAATGATCAGTACTGCAGTACCAACAAAAAAAGCGGTCATATCACCCAACTGGGTACTAAGACCTATCCCCTCCAATAATTCCATTCCGAGGCTCGCTGCCGTCTCCTCTGGTCGAGCTAGAAAACCAATGCCATTTAGCAGCATCGGGATTGCAGGCAGTGCAGCAATTACTCTTATTAAATTCTTCTTCATCAGCTATTCCTCAAGCAATAATTCTCAACCAGTGCCAGGTTCAACTTCGTCACCTGCACACTGCTCTTCGGATGAAGTGCAGCATACTCCTGGCGAGTCCATTTAACATTCACTCTGATAAGGGAATGATGTTTGCACCCAATAATAACGGTCAATTTCTAAGGTTATGTGGACGTCGTGACCGGATGCTCAACCTGGATAACATCTGGGATAATAATGATTATCAATAATTCAGGCAACGAACTGCGCCTCAAAATCTTTCCCGAAAATGATGTTGCTGACCACAAGCTTCCCAACCCGATCAATAGTAGAATTACGGATGCTGACTTTTCACAAACGAGTGGCTCGCAGACGAGTGGCTCGCAAACGAGTGGCTCGCAGACGAGTGGCTCACAAATGAGTGATATCAGCCAACTTATAATCTTAAGAGATCTCATTGAGCATAATGGAAGCAGATTACATCATCATCGGTGCTGGTTCCGCCGGTTCAGTGCTGGCCAATCGGCTCTCTACTAACCACTCGGTGGTACTCATCGAAGCTGGTCCGAAGGATCATCACTGGGATTTCAGACTACATATGCCTGCCGCTCTGTCGATGGTCTTGTCCAATGATCGATACAACTGGTTCTACCAGTCCGAACCCGAACCCGGACTCAGTCAGAGGAATATCTACTGCCCGCGAGGCAGGGTGCTGGGGGGATCTTCCTCAATCAACGGTATGGTATACGTTCGCGGTAACGAGCAGGATTTCGATGCCTGGGCGAGAAATCCAGGCCTTGAAGGCTGGCATTATGGGCACTGTCTACCCTACTTTAAGCGTGCCGAAACTGCCTCCCATGGCGATCCTTCTGAAAGGGGTAAACATGGTCCTCTCCATGTGGGTCGGGGCAATGCAGAAAATCCATTGGCCCGGGCCTGGATTGAAGCAGGTATACAGGCGGGCTATCGAAAATCTAACGACTTCAATGGGCAATATCAGGAAGGATTTGGAATCTTCGACAATACGATCAAATCTGGTAAACGATTTTCAACTGCACAAGCTTATCTGCGACCCATCATGGCAAGGTCGAATCTGTCAATCATCAAGAAAGCACTCGTCACCAGAATAATCCTCAAAGACAACCTTGCTACCGGGGTTGAATATCAAAGCAAGGGTCAGTTGCATACCATTGGTGCCAACTGCGAAGTTATCTTAAGTGCTGGTGCCATCAATTCTCCGCAGATTCTCATGTTATCAGGCATAGGTAACGGCAGCCTGTTATCGAAATATGATATCCCCGTCGTAAGCGATCTCCCCGGCGTGGGGAATAACCTGCAGGATCACCTTGAGATATACATTCAATATCAGTGCAGCAAACCTGTTTCCCTCTATCCAGCCTTACGATGGTTCAATCAACCCGCTATCGGGCTGAAATGGTATTTGACCAGGAAAGGACCTGGTTCAAGCAATCACTTTGAAGCAGGTGCGTTTCTGAAAAGCAGCGATTCAGTAGCGTATCCTGATTTGCAATGCCACTTTTTGCCAGTGGCGATGGACTATGACGGCAAGCAGAAATATAACGGTCATGGATTTCAGGCTCATGTGGGACCGATGAAACCTACCAGCAGAGGGTCAGTGCAAATTCAATCATCAGATCCCAGGGTATCGCCGAAGATTCTGTTCAACTACAACACCACCGAGCAGGACAGGTCGGTGATGAGGCGGGGTATCCAACTGGTCAGGGAAATTGTCTCCCAGAGGGCTTTCGATGAATTCCGCGGTGAAGAAATAAGACCCGGATTTAACTGCAATTCGAATAGACAACTGGATAAATTTATCAGCCAAAACGCCGAGAGCGCTTATCATCCAAGTTGTACCTGCAGGATGGGTACTGATCCGCTATCCGTCGTGGACGGACAAGCAAGAGTCCATGGAATAGATGGCCTCAGGGTCATTGATGCTTCAATCATGCCGGAAATTACCAATGGCAATTTGAATGCGCCGGTTATCATGATGGCTGAAAAATTATCTGATGAGATTCTGGGCATTGAAGGTGAATGACCTTGAATCGAAGGTATACTGGTCACCTGTTTTGACAATCATTGCTCTCGAATACGGTGGTCATGGAAGATAAAGAGTCACTGGGTATCCTGCTGGTTAATCTGGGCACACCGGACGAACCCAAACCTTCAGCCATCAGGCGATATCTGGCCGAGTTCCTAAGAGATCAGCGGGTAGTAAACCTGCCACGCTATATCTGGCTTCCCATTCTCTACGGCATCATTTTACCCATAAGACCGAGAATACTGGTTAGCCGGTATGAGTCAATCTGGGGTGAGACTGATGCGCCTATCAGATCACTAACAAAGGCGCTGGCTGCGAGAGTAGAATCGTCAATAGCCAGTCAATATCCCGATCAGGTCATGGTCAGATCTGCCATGACCTATGGCAACCCAAGTATTCAAAGTGCCTTGGAAGAATTAACTGAAGTTGGTGTCGATAAACTGCTTGTTATTCCCCTCTTTCCCCAATACTCCGGATCAACGACTGCTGCGGTCTTCGACAGACTTTCCGGGATTTTCTCTGGCATGAGAGTCTTGCCATCACTTGGTTTTATCTCTGATTACCACAACAATTCAAACTATATCAGTGCAATCACACAACCAATTCAACCTGCTCTGGATTCATTGCCAGAGAACTCAAAACTGATAATCTCGTTCCATGGACTGCCTAAATCGCAAATAGCCGCAGGCGACCCTTATCAGAACCAATGTGAAAACACTGCAGCGCTCATGGCGAATCAACTCAATCTCGAAAGTCATCAGTGGCAGATTACCTATCAGTCCCAGACGGGACGGTCTGAATGGACAAAACCCTACACCAACGAGGTTCTGGCCTCTCTGCCAAACGAGGGCACCAGGCACGTGGTTGTCGTATGCCCTGGTTTTTCAGTTGATTGCCTTGAAACGCTGGAAGAGATCGAGATACGTTATAAGAAGGCATTTATTGACGCCGGTGGTGAAACCTTCACCTATATCCCTGCGCTAAATGCGACGCAACCACATGTTGACCTGATATCCGATCTGATTTTGAATCTCCGCTAGATCAAGCCTGTTTCATAAGACTCTCGGTGTTGAAGTACCCTTTATTCAGCATTCAGATGCGCAACATTCTAATTTTGTTGGTGATCAATAAGTCAGTTTTGCGCAGGATCATATCGCTCCGAGTCAAACTGAGACAAATACCAGACCGGAGACGGGATTGGCTAATCTAAGAGTCTGCAGCCGGATCCGTATAATTGTAACCAGCAACACGATCCCTGCCTTGTTCCACCGCGAATTGCAGTGCTTCTTCTGCATGTTCGATTAATTCTTCAGCAGATTCGGTGCCATGAAAGCAGGTAATTCCACCAGAGGAGGTAATCCTCGTGTCATCCTGATCATTGACCTGTATCTGGCTAATTAGCTGATTAATTCTGTTGATGATGGGCAGTGCATCCGCCTCTGAGCATCCTGAAAGGATCAGCGCAAATTTGTCACTCTCCATTCGAGCCAGTGCATCCACTTCACGCATGGCGGCTTTGACAATCCTTGAGAAGAGTTGAAGTACCTCATGACCTCTTGCCAATCCCTGTCGTTCGACAATGCTCGCAAATTGATCAACCTGCGTTAGTGCAACGGTGAAATCGTAACTACCACGATCACTCATCGCCATATGCTGTACCACCAGTTCCATGAAATGACGACGATTTGCACAACCGGTCAGTTCGTCCATGGTGGTCACTTCGGCAAACCTCGATCTCAGACTCTCGAGTTCAGTCTCGGCAGACTTTAGCTCGTCTACGGCACCGACGTTTTCAGACTTCATTCGGCTGATCACAATATTGACCACGATCACCGGTGCAATCAGTGTCATCATCATTCCAGCACTGATGATGAGACCACTCTTTAACCCGATATCAGGTACAAGGAGCAGAACGACTACACACCACACAATCGCGTTGACAGCAAACACCATATATATCTGGGTTTTTTGCATAAACCAAATTCCAGTTGGTCCTAATCAGATTACAAAGGTAGCTTTTACAGCAAATCCGGAAGATAAGAGATGATAATGCAATCACAATTCAATGCAAGATGCACAGAAGGGGAGAATCAACTCGCCCCGGATGGCCTGAATTTCAAACAGTTGCTGATTTTATGATCTACTCGTATCTGGGACGCCATTGTGGATCTAACAGTGTAAAAAAGTGATCCAGCATTCTAAGCGTTAAACCCCAGACCACCTGGTCACCAACGCTGTAACCGGGGAATTCTTCCTCACCGTCCATGACTCTAAACCTGTGACTTGTCACGTTACTGCCAAGATACATGTCATTGAGCGACCCCCAAAGAACGTCAGCTACTTCATAGTTGAGGTTTATTGATGGTTCGGGATTTTCAAGCAGGTAGACAAAAGGCGAGACAACCATATTGATACTTCGTCCCCTTGGATTCGCATGCACGTCTGTGATCTTTCCCAGAAAACTAGCATCTTTAACAAGATCGACTCCGATTTCTTCAAATGTCTCTCTCTCAGCAGTATGCCTAAGAGACTCGTCATGAACTTCATAGTGCCCACCAGGAAATGCCATCTGACCGGACCATGGGTCTCCTGCCTTTGTCGCCCTCAGTATAAACAACGCCTCAGTGCCTTCGTTGGAGGGCCGGAGTATTGCAGCGACTGCTGCATGCTTCGTGTTTTCTTCAGGGTCAATCTGCTCTGGTTGATGGGACTCTAGCGAACGGGCAATGCTATCTATCTCAAGGAACTTCATAACTTTTTTAAACTGTGCTTTTTTGGCAAAATCAATCTTTTATACAACTGAGCATCGGTAAACGGACACCGGGTGTGTGCTGGAAATCAAAGAACACATACTAAAGTGCCCGACCACAATACACAAACCGGTATCGATATGCGTCTTAATAACCTTCTAATCGTTGTATTACTTGCGGGATCAGTCCTCTCAGGTTGCGCCGTAAATCCAGTTACAGGGAAGTCCCAGCTCTCCTGGATCACTGAAGAAGATGAAATTGCAATGGGGAGGAAGCAATATCTCCCATCCCAGCAGGCACAGGGAGGTATATTCCTGGCAGACCCGGAAGTCAGTCGATACGTCAACGAGGTTGGTGAACGAGTTATCAGTGTTGGAGACAGGTGGCTGCCCTACGAATTCGTCGTTCTTAACAATTCGGCGTTAAATGCATGGGCTCTGCCAGGGGGGAAAATAGGCATAAACCGGGGTTTGCTGCTTGAGCTCAGCAATGAAGCAGAACTTGCAGCCGTG
>CAZJRI010000033.1:34846-39650 GCA_964548025.1 uncultured Pseudomonadales bacterium | reverse complement strand
TTCAATCATCGACAATGTAAGCGTTACAGACCCTGTTGCGACTACCTGCCCATGTGATGGATTCAAAAATCACGGGCAATTCCAGTCATGTACTGCTCGAACAGTTGAAGATTATGTCCAATCAGGTGTTCTGACGAACGCTGAAGGTTCCAGCATAATCTCGGCAGCAGCGCGTAGTTCCTGCAGCAAGAAAGCTAAGAAAAGTAAATAGACAAGCTACAGAATCGAGTAATCAGTGCGGCACGTTCAGCCGAACTGATTACTCTTTTTTTTTACCGACACACATAATTTCCTTCTCACACCTTGTAAGCCTTTGTCGCTGTGGTTTGACGCCAGTGCATATCTGCAGATTAACCAGACCTTGCACCTGAAGTCGGAATAACAATCAACGCCCACTTTCGTATGTGCCAATTCACGTGCAAAAACACACACTATTCTCTCACGGATAATAGCTACCCTGCCCACTGACTTAAACAGGGTGACTGGCATGATTGATTCATGGCTACACCCCGATCCCAACTTATCGACAGCGAGGTTGCTTTGCACTATCACCTGGTCTCAAGGTGCGTGCGACGAAGTTGGCTCTGTGGATATGATAAGACCAGTCGCAAGAAATATGACCATCGGAAGCGCTGGCTAGAGGAAAGACTTTTTCATCTGGCAAAATACTTCGCAGTTGAGATCAATGCCTTTGCTATTATGAGCAATCATTTTCATCTCGTCGTTTACTACGATCCACTTGCCTGTCAGCAATGGGACGACGCTGAAGTTGCCAGACGTTGGACGGAAGCCTTTCCGCCACGAGTGTCGTCAAATCATCCAGAAGATCTGGTTGCGTTGCAAGAAGCTAAACGAGAAGCAATGATGAGCGATCCCGCTCAGCTGGAACACGCAAGACTAACGCTTGGGTCAATTTCGGCATTTATGAAACACCTTAAACAACCAATTGCACGTAGGGCTAATCGTGAAGACAAATGTACCGGGCACTTTTTCGAGAGCCGGTTCTACTCCGGTGCCTTGCTAAGCGATCAGGCAGTGTTGGCGGCAATGGCGTATGTGGACCTCAATCCGGTTCGTGCCAGGATCTGTGATGATATTGCAGGTTATGAGCACACTTCCATTTACAGGCGACTACAGTATCTGGAGAATTCACCGGAACGCTTGCAAGCAATATTGGGTCCACTTGAATCCGGAATCGATTCCACGTCCTCCTCGCCGCTGATATCGTTGGCAGATTACATCAGTCATCTTCAGTTACTGACCCCCGCCTTTAACGGCAAGATGTCTGATGACCAGCAAGTCTGGTTCAATCGGGTCGCCAGTATTCGAAAACGTCAACGAGCTTATGGTTCAAAAGATGAACTTGAGAAGTGGATGGGGAAACGAAACTGGCGACGACCAGGGGAATCACTTAGATAGGATTTTCTGATGCACAAGAACCGCCCTGAAATCTTAAAAAAATCCTATTCTCAGGCAGTTTAATAGCTGCCATTTGTTTGGCTATTTTTTCTAAGACTTCGATTTGGTCCTGGATCCATTTTCCTCCCTTTTCAGTATTTCATACTGCTAACGAGGTGACGGTGTTTTAGTGTGTGTCCTAAAAAAATACTCTGACTCAATGCTCTCCCTTACCAGTCAAGAAATCAGTATATTGCTTATCCGTGACAGTGATATGGTCAATTAACCAGTTTTGCAAATAGAGAAATATGTCTCTGGACACCTTTGAGCTATTGACCTCGAAGTCTTCTTGAAATTCTGCCATCTTCCGTTTCATTGCTTCGTGTTCTTCCACATGCCTATCCAATCCAGGATATTCATGCTTCGCCATTAATCCCTCCTCCCTACCAAAATGGTATTCAGTGTATTTGAGCAGTTCATCAATGATGTCATGGGCTTTTTCCTTACTTCGAATCCCCCTGAGTGCCCTGAACATTTGCACCATAAGTTCTAATAAAACTTGATGGTCTTTATCTAATGAGGCGATACCCACGCTGTAGTCAGGTTTCCAACTGAGCCTGCGTTCCAGCAGGTCGTTCTTGATGATGATTACGAAGGGAGTGAGTATGATGAGAAAGAGCGCGTTTTCGTAGCCCATTATCAGTCCGATAAGGGCAAAAGCTGGCAGAATGACAACAATCCAAATCCCGATGTCCAGCGTTTCAATATTGAATCTCATTACTGCCCTCTCTAAAATGCCTTTACAATCACATAGCAGATCGACTGACTACCTGAAATTCAAGGTTGTTGTAAGTTATAAGCCGATGGCTCGATATTAGATTTGTCGGCGAGTATTTTCTAGTGTTTTCTTTTGAATTTCATTGAGATTTGTCAATTCGGCTGCAATCATTGGCGGGACTTTTGGGCTGTGATCTCGACGTTTAATGGTAGTCAAGGTCTCAATTCACGTTGAGCCAACAAGCCCACCCACGTATGCCAAACGTAGTTTTTACACTGACCCCAATTATTCCGGTGAGGCAAATGCGATAATACTGTCGCCGGGAGAGGCTCCCACGTCCGGGTACCCACCGGCAAAAACGACAACATATTGCTTTCCCTTCCACATATAAGTCATCGGAGTCGAAATTCCTGCGGTTGGCAATCGACCTTTCCAGAGTTCTTCGCCAGTCTCGACGTTGAGTGCCCTCAGGTAGTAGTCAAATGTACTGGCAATGAAGAGCACGCCAGTGGCGGTCACAATTGGCCCTCCGATGGTTGGCGTGCCCCACTTAAATGCCATTCCCTCTGCAAGATCCTCGGTTGTACCAATCGTCTTGCGCCAGACTATCTCACCTTCTGCAATATCAACCCCGGCAATGATGCCCCAGGGTGGGGCGGTGCAGGGTAATTCCAGCGGTGATACTAGCATCTCCCGACGAACACCATAGGGCGCGCCGGTTTGATGGGCAACTCCTCCACTGATTTCATCAAGGCGATCAGCGGGTACCAACTGAATGAGGTGGGCGATGTTCGACATATTAACAACGAGTAGGTTTCGGCTGGCGTCATAGGCAGAACCGCCCCAGTTGCCACCGCCACCAGTAAACGGTCTGAATAGCGTTCCCTGCTCAGTCGGAGGCGTGTATAGCCCGTCACTGCGCAGCGCCGAGATTGCTTTCTCGCAGGCGCGTTTATCAAACCAGGTGAGACCGAAAGCATCATCAACGGAAGTGGTTTGTGGAATGAGTGCAGGCGGCCTGCTCGGAAATGGCTGTGTGGGTGAGAGCGCTTCACCCATCGCGCCATCTTGAGGGACGGGTCTTTCTTCCACGGTGAAAATGGGTACTCCGGTATCTCTGTCCAGCACAAATACAAATCCCATTTTGGTGATCTGTGCCACAACATCCCGCGGTTTTCCATCCTTCCATATTGTGTAGAGGCCAGGCTGGGCGGGAGTATCATAATCCCACACGTCATGGTGAACGAATTGGTAAGCCCATACCACTTCTCCACTGGCTGCGTTCAGTGCGACTAATGAATTTGCATAGCGGTTATCGCCCGGTCTTAATCCCCCGTAAAAATCTGGCGACGGACTGCTGGTGGGTATAAATACCAGTCCACGGGTTTGATCGGCGGAGATCGGTGCCCATGCGTTTGCATGGCCTTCTATGGGAGGTAAGTTACCCTGCCAGTCTCCTGCATTGGCTTCATTTTCCGTCCGGGGAATCGGGTCGAACCACCAGAGCCGTTCTCCTGTTCTCGCATCATAGGCTCTGACTGAACCACGTGGCGCCTCTACTCTTACGTTATCTGAGATGGCAGATCCGACAACAACTATATCGTCAATTATTGCCGGTGGAGAGGTAACCTGAAATTCCCCTTGCCACTTCAGCTCAATCCCCGGGTCTATGGTGACTGTGCCATTTTCACCGAAATCCTCGCACAAGGTGCCATGCCTTGCATCAAGCGCGAATAGGGTCCCGTCGCTGGTTGCTGAAAAGATTCGCTGGGCACATGTGCCGTACGCCTGGGTATCTTCCCAATAGGAGACTCCCCGGCAAACGAACTGGTTCGCGGGTCGTTGATCTGCATCGATACCCGGATCATAGCGCCAGTGTTCTTCACCCGACCCTGGATCGATCGCAATGACCTCGTTAAACGCTGAACAAAAGATGAGACTGTCTTCGATAAGTATGGGTGTTGTCTCTCCCGCACTCCTTCTGAGCGACTGCGGACTCCTTTTTTCAAGATCACCGGTACTATACGTCCAGGCTTCCTTAAGTCCTGCAACGTTGGAGAGGGTTATATCGTTTGCCTGACTATAGCGATTGCCGCCGGGGTCGCCGCCATAGGAACGCCATCCATTAGCAGGTTTTTGCACCATACCATCGTGAGGTTTGGCGCGGCCTTCTATGTCAAGCGAGTTAACGCCGCCAATTACCCAAACTGCTGACCCTCCCAGTACGGTTGCAAGTACCAGAACCAATACGCTTGCGAGAACCGCGCTAATTACTTTTAGCCACCCCGTCATTTTTATTTCGCTCTTTTTGCATCTGTAAAAACTGCTATCAACACAAAATATGTGCCAGTTCACAGAACCTATTGATTTAACTGGATTAACGTATGCAAAGGTTCTTCAACTTGATGAGACAAACCAATAAAAAGGTGAGTCAGCCAAAATCTAGGGATCTGGACTACTGTGGTATGGCGAGAGGGTGGTTGCTGATAACTTACTGGCTTTTATTGAGTCCATAAAAAGTGCCATCACAAGTCTTCATTGTCATACCGCTCAACGAAACGCACGATTCGATCCAGACCTTCCTGAAGCTTGTCGTGGCTCTGGGCAAAGCACAGTCTTATGTTTTGT
>CAZJRI010000033.1:22216-34749 GCA_964548025.1 uncultured Pseudomonadales bacterium | reverse complement strand
AACAAAATCGAGGCTCGAATTAATCCCCGCAATTTTCGGGAATGCATAGAAAGCCCCTTTTGGTGGCGCGAGCTCAATTCGCTGATGGTCGCTCAGGGTGTCACTAACCAGTTTTGCGCCTGCCTCATATTGAGACTTTAATTGCTGGACAAATGGTTCGCCTTTCTCAAGTGCGGCAATACAGGCATGTTGGGCGAAAACGGTCGCGCCAGTATTAAAACACTCGGACATTATTGCCCAGTGACCGGATTGTTCCACAGGGGTTACCACCCAACCAACTCGCCAGCCGGTCATCGCCCAGGCTTTTGAGAAACCATTAACCACCACAACCGGGTCATCATCCCGGGCAATTTCAAGAAATGAAGGCGCGGCATTTGTGCCAAATACGTGGCGATGATAAACCTCATCTGCAATCAGGAGGATATTACGTTCTCTGCAGCAGGCCAGAAGTTCTTCCTGCTCTTCTCGCGGCATGACCCAGCCGGTGGGATTACAAGGCGTATTAACGAAAATACTTCTGGTGGCAGGCGTGATGCTGTCGATAATTTCCTTCGCGGTCAGCTCCCATCCATTTTTTGTTTCCCGCTGACGAACCGTGTTGACCCTGGCGCCAGCCACAGCGTAGGTGGATTCAATGTTCGGCCAGTGCGGGCTGACGATGAGCGCCTCATCTCCCTTGTTCAGCGCCATTTGTGCGGCAATGGTAACACCCATCATGGCAGCACCGGGAACCGATACCCGCCTTGGGTCAATATCGAGACTATATAGATCGTCAAGGTAAGATTTAATGGCGAGCCTCAATGACTCAAGACCCCGTGTGTGCACATAAAAGGTTGCGCCTTCATCCAGTGCGCCTTTCGCTGCATCACGAATAAAATCCGGCGTGACGATGTCACCTTCACCAAACCACAGGGGAATAACTGCCGGGTCATCCATGCGCGTGAACGCAACGGAAGTAATACCGTTTTGTTTGAGTCGTGCGATATCGGGTCTTATACCTTTCACAGAATATCCAGACGGCAGTGATTAAATTACTATCTTACTATTGGATTGTTTCATACATCTCGTGCCATCTTCCAGCGCCATTCAATTAGTACTGTAGTGTTAATAGATCCCGGCTGTTCGATCTCGGGGCTTGAATCTTTCCCGTCAGATTAGCGATTGCCAGCGCCATAATTAGTCGTCACCATCAATAAGCGAGTTGACTGCCGGGCTGCTATTCCGTTGCGAAGCGACCAACTCTCTTTGATTGCCTGATCCGGTTGCCACAAGTCTTGAAAATGACTGACATCCTTGAATGCGATATAGGTGATTACATTTCCTGGCGATGCCAACGGATCCCAGCCATAAATGAGCGGTCTGGCATCATTCTCGACATACCAGGGCCACAATGCATCGATCGTCAGCGATTTAAACTGCGCTTCATCTTTCGGCTGGAAGCGTGTCTCGGCGATAACTGATTGAGCCCCAAAACTCTGTGGTAAAGGTGCCAGTGCTTCGCCCACTGATCGCCATTTTGGTTCTGGGGACGAAATTTCAGAATCATATTCAATCAAAGTGGCACGTGATTTTTCAACCAGTCGGAGCCGACCGGCGAATACCTGCCTGATGGTTTCGGTTTCTTCGATGCGAGCCTCCTCGGTTGTAAAAACACCCCAGGGTCGAGTCGCCGTCCAGTGATCGAAGTTCTCGTATACAGAATGAGTAACAACCACTTCACCATCGCCGCCAAATGCCCAGTTACCAAAGCCAATCATTTGAGCGCCGTTGAATCTCATATTCTCCCAGGCGCCGAGACGACTCTGTCGCTCGAACTCCTGTCGATGATCTTTCGCAACACTAAACTCACGTTGTACCAGAATACCCATTGCGTTACCTCTCTGTTCGATAAGACGATACTTTACCTGGTTCTTGTCAAAATCTGGATCACTACCCTGAGACTATGTTAACTGCTGACATCGGTCCTCAGATTAGCCTCCGGTATTTCCGATCAGATAGGATACTGCTGCACTGATTTACGCATCCGTCCAATCCAGGCACCCACCCCGCGGAGGCATGCTGGCGTTCTGCTGCTGCCTTTCAGCAGCCGTTAGCGATGCGGTGGATGTCATAGTGAAGGCGATGGATATCGCAACACCCCTGCTAACGCTTCGTTTCAGCAGTGCAAAAAGCAGGCGTAATACCGGAGGACCGTTCATGCGCAGGAGTCTAACAGATAACCTGTGTTATATTTCTGCTCCTGGATTCAGCGATTACAGGCGGTGAAAGTGAGGCTTATGAAGTTGCAAGGACGAAAGTGGTATCGGTTTTTTCTTTTGTTGTTCTGCACCAGTGTATTCAGTGATACGCCTGACCTTGAGTGGCGCTACTACGGTAACGATGCAGGTGGCAGCAAATATTCAGCCGCAGACCAAATTGATGCGAAAAATGTAGCCAGCCTCGAAATAGCCTGGACCTGGGAAAGTCCGGACGATGCACTCGGTTCTGAGATTCAACAACCCCCTGGTTTCTTCAAGGCGACACCTTTGATGGTGCAGGGAGTGTTATACCTCAGCACCAGTTTCAGCCAGGTGGCAGCGGTGGATGCCGGTACCGGGACGACAATATGGATCTATGATCCAAAAGCTTATACCAGGGGGCGTCCGGCAAACTCCGGCTGGCAGCATCGCGGGGTGGCCTATTGGGAAAGCCCGGGCAGAACGAATGGCAAAAAAGACCGACGCATATTGATCGCCACGGGGACTGGAGATCTGATTGCTCTCAACGCTGACAATGGCCAGCCCATCGTTGGTTTTGGGAACAAAGGTCGTGTCGATCTGCAAGCGGGTTTGATTCGTACCGAAACCGATCGAAGTTTCATTGGATATAACGCAGCGCCGATTGTCGTCGAGAATACAATCATACTTGGCTGCACTGTCATGGACAGGCCGAAAACGGTTGATTATGTCGCCTGCCCAATCCGCGGTTTTGATGTCAGAACGGGCGAGTTGCGCTGGGCTTTTAATACTGTGCCACAAAAGGGTGAACCGGGTAGTGAAACCTGGGAAGAGGAATCCTGGCGGCACTCGGGGGCGGCAAATGCCTGGGCGACTTTCAGCGCTGATCCTGAGCTGGGTTACGTCTATGTGCCCACAGGCACGCCGCACAATGACTATTACGGCGGACATCGTAAAGGTGATAACTTATACGCAGAGAGTCTCTTGTGTCTTGATGCTGCAACGGGTGAACTTGTATGGCACTTTCAGGCAATCCACCACGGGTTGTGGGATTACGACTTTCCGGCGGCACCCACACTGGTTGATATTAAAGTGGCAGGGAAGGTCATTAAAGCAGTGGCTCAGGTAAGCAAACAGGGATTTACCTACGTATTTGATCGAGTCACCGGCGAGCCGGTGTGGCCAATAGTTGAACGCCCGGTGCCACAGTCAAAAGTACCGGGAGAGAAGACCTCGCCGACACAGCCCTTTCCAACAAAGCCGCCACCGTTTGTGCGTCACGGGATTACTGAAGCTGACCTGATCGACTTTACCCCTGCTCTTCGGGCCGAGGCACTTCAGATAGTGAAGTCCTTTGACCTGGGTCCAATATTTACGCCGCCAAGCATATTCGGCGCTGATGGCAAGCAAGGTGTTATACAGGTTCCCGGTGCAGCAGGAGGGGCAAATTGGGGAGGTGCAGGTATTGATCCCGAAACCGGTTTCTTATATCTGCAAGCTTCAGAATTACCAACGCCTGCCACCGTAAGCCCGGGTAAAGAGGGTGAGGCTGATTACCATATTCAGGGACTTGCTATACCGGCAGGTCCGCAGGGTTTACCCATCCTTAAACCGCCTTACGGCACAGTCACTGCGATTGACCTCAACAAGGGAACCATAGCCTGGCAGGTACCCCACGGTGAGGGTCCAACCGACCATCCGGCTATTAAACACCTGAACCTGCCGCCATTAGGCGCATACAGCCACACATTTCTGTCTAGCGGTGGTCCGCTGGTGACCCGCACCTTGTTGTTCATCAACCAGGCACAGGTAGAGCCTGGTTCGTTCAGCTTGTCTAAGACGGAGCGGTTTTTGCGGGCGTTTGACAAGAAGAATGGCAATGTCCTGTGGGAAAGGCGCATGAAGCAGGCGCCATATGGCACGCCGATGACATACGTGCACGGCGCGAAGCAGTATGTTGTTCTTGCAACAGGTGGTGCCGGAGAGGCTTCAAAGCTGGTGGCATTTGCTTTGCCTTGAAACCTGCTGCCATAACCGATCTTTTGAAAATGTGGTTTAGACTTCCTACTCCACATCTGTGACAATTCTGCTTCAGGGGAGAATTATGCGTGGATTGTTGTTCATAGCCGTATTGCTTGGCAGTTCGGTAGTTGCGGCTGATCAGTTTAGTATATCGGTTGGTAGTTTCAGAGATCCAGCCAACGCAAGACTAGCCTTGGAGCGGATGAATTTACCGGCATTGGAGCCTTTCTCGATTGAGAGGGCGCAGACGTCGGTTGGTGAGGTCTATCGCCTGTTGTCCCGGGTCTATCCGTCACGTGAATCAGCCGAACAGATGCTTACCGATACACATCGCCTTGGCCATGATGGTGCATGGCTATTCAAGAGAGAGTCGACGGTAAGAGTTGCCCAGGAACCGCCTTTATTCCACGATCGACCAGTCAGGCAATCAGAAAGTCGCCTGCAAACAGCCGCGATTAAATCAGATTCGGGATCAACCACAATACCAAAAAGAGTGGATCTAACTGGCAAGGAAGGGCAGCTTGCCAGGCTTGCCGATGATGCCACGCAGATTAAATCATCCGATGTGCTCTCTATAACCCGGTACGAGGGTGACAGTTCATCGATCAAAATAGACGGTAAACTGGATGAGGCCCTCTGGCGCGAATTAAAGGCTTACGATGAGTTCGTCGTATTAGATCCTGATACGCTGGTTAGAGGTCCCTACAAAACACTGATTCGATTCGCCTATACCGATGACGGCCTATATGTGGGTGCAGACCTTGAGCAACCCAAAGAGACGCTGATCAAACGTCTGTCAGGCAGGGATGTGCGGGAACTCAATCGGGATAGTGTCAATCTCACACTTGATACTTCTGGAGAAGGGCGGTACGGCTTCTGGTTTGGTATCAATCTGGGCGACTCGCTGATGGATGGTACAGCGTTGCCGGAGCGACAGTTTTCCAATGAATGGGACGGGCCATGGCGAGGCGCCAGTACAGAAACTGAAAACGGCTGGTCTGCTGAGTTTTTCATCCCCTGGGGAACAGTCTCAATGCCTGCAACCGGTGATCTCAGGCAGATGGGGCTTTATATGTCCCGCAAGGTGGCACATCTGGACGAGCGCTGGGGCTGGCCTGCACTGCCAAATACAAAACCGAAGTTCATGTCTGCCCTTCAGACTATAGAGATGAGAGGCGTCGCGCCGAAGCAGCAATACAGTATTTACCCGTTCACGGGTATCACGGCAGACGAGATAGACGATGAGATCCGCTACCGGGTGGGCGCTGACTTTTTCTGGCGCCCATCAACCAACCTGCAGATGATCGCCACCGTTAATCCTGATTTCGGCAGTGTTGAATCAGATGAAGCGGTCATCAATTTGACAGCAACAGAAACCTTCTTTCCCGAAAAGCGGTTGTTCTTTCTTGAAGGTCAGGAGATCTTTTTTGCAAGCCCTCGCGCAGATACACGAAGCCGGGGTGTTGGTCGGGGTGGCCCACCCACGACAATGGTCGATACCAGAAGGATAGGTGGTAAACCCCAGTCACCCATACTCACGGGCGATCAATCAGTGAGTAACCGGGAACTCATCCGACCCGTGGATCTTCAGGGTGCCGTCAAGATGACCGGGCAATTCGGTAGTTTTCGATATGGTGTCATGGGCGCTTTTGAAGATGAGGCTAAATTCAATGCTGTCGACTCCGTCCAAGATATAAATCTCTACCAGGATGGTAGCGACTACGGGGTCGCTCGTCTTCTGTATGAAACAAACTCAGGCGGTGGATATAAGGCGCTCGGTGTGCTTTCAACGGCTGTGATGCACTACGACAGAGACGCATTTGTGACCGGACTTGACTGGCATTACCTTACACCGGGTGGAAAATTGAAAACCGACGGGCAGATGTTTCGATCCGACATCGACGGCGTTGACGTCGGTTATGGTGGCTTCTGGGATTTTGAATATACCTTCAGGCAAGGTCTCAGACAGAGAGTAGGCATTGAGCATTATGATGAGCATGTTGATATCAATGACCTCGGATTCCAGTCTCGCAACAACTATACGCAGGTGCGTACGGCTCATACCCGGACCAGCTCAAACCTTGGTTGGGCTCGAAATAATCAATTCGACATCAGGGGCGCGGTACAGGAAAATGGTGATGGGTACTTCACAATGGGTGGACTATTCGTCAGCAATCGTACGACTTTTGAGAATCTGACGACGTTCACCGCCCGGCTTAGCCATTTCTATCCCGCATATGACGACCTGAACAGCTTTGGTAACGGTACTTATCGTATTGAAGAAAAAACCGGTGGGTCGCTAAGTTTTGAATCAGATACCTCTCGAGCCTTCAGTTATCTTGTTGGCGCTGGGTATGAAGAGGAGGACCTGGGCGGAGACAGCTACAACTACGAATTCAAGATAAACTGGCGACCAACCGACGGTTTCAGTCTGACGTTGGGTGCCAAATACTTCGATAGAGACGGCTGGCTGCTACACCAGGAGGCCGAGAACTTTACCACCTTTAAAGCCGAGCAGTGGCTGCCTAACTTCAACATAGAATACTTCATCAGTGCCCGGCAGCAACTTAAGTTAAGTGTTCAGTGGGTAGCGGTTAAAGCAAAAGAAGATGAGTTCTATACAATCCCGGGCACGCCCGATGACCTGATACGCAGCGTCAAACCGGCAGGACCATCGGACTCCTTTTCAATATCTGATATGGTCTTTCAATTCCGATACCGCTGGGAGCTTGCGCCTCTGTCTGATCTTTTTATCGTCTACAGCCGAACATCAGACCTCACAAGAGCACTCGGGGATTCAACCTTTGAAGATATGTTCGACAATGCCTGGCAGGAACCTATCGGTGATCAACTGGTGATAAAACTCCGTTATCGAATTGGTTCATGATTCTTTTAACAGATTACTCTTGCTTCAGACCATACGCCCGGTACTCCGTGATCTACTGGTGATGGTCTAAGAGGCAACAAATTCGAGTTCTTTGGTGTTCAGATTAACCTGTCGGTAGTAGCAATCCCTGGCGTGGCCATCTGCGCTAATATAGTCTCGGGTGACACTGTGATCTTACCCCGGTTTTCGGTATGCGCGAAGGGGCTTGATGACTTAATGACATTGTTGGGATTATCAGAGTTGTTATTGCTCTCGACGATGCGAAAGAAATTCAAACATAGCCGGTATCGGGTACCATGCAAATTATGCATCTGCAAACCAGCGTAAGCGCTCATTCCATACGGTATCGTGCCTGAATGATACAATGAGATTGTACCTGCATCAGTTGGTGTTACTAGTCTAAATGAGGGGACAAACATGAAGCATCAAATTACGTCAGAAGAAGAATTGCGGGAATTGATGGGTGATCCGGTGCATGAACTGGTGGTGGTTAAGAGCTCACCCGTCATCACAGAGACGATTAAACGTTATATCGAGATGTCACCATTCGCGTGTCTTGCCACCCACAGCGATGATGGGTCGAGTGACCTGAGTCCTCGTGGTGATCCACCGGGTTTCGTACATATTCAGGATGAGAAAACACTGATCTTTCCCGAGAGACCTGGCAATAAGCGTCTGGACAGTATCATCAACATCATCAGGCAGCAAAAACTCTCGCTGCTCTTCATGATTCCAGGTGTGCTTGAGACCGTAAGGGTGAATGGATCCGGGATAGTGAGTACAGATCCAGCGTTACTGGCGCTGTTTCCCATAAACGGTAAGCTCCCGGAGTTGGTGGTTGTTGTTACTGTGGAAGAAGCATTCGGACACTGTTCCAAGGCGTTCCGCAGGTCCAGGCTCTGGACAGATGAATACCTGCCAACACAAAAAGTACCTACACTTGCGGAGCTGATGACAGATCACCTGGGGTTGGATGAAGCGACACACAGGGAGTTGGAAGAAGGGATTAAGAACGATGTTGATGAAAGGATGTACTGAGCGAGTAGAACTTTCAGGTTGTAGCCTGGAAGATTCAGATGAGATACCAATGACTTAATAACGTTACTCGAGTAGCTATGGCGCGTGGTAATTAAGTTTTGATCTGCTCAATAATCGTTTTGAACACCTTTTATCTCGAGCTCATATAATTGCGCGCGATGAACTTGAACACGAGTTTTGCCAGTATTTTACACTGACCCCAATTATCCTGTTGCTATCAGCGCCCTAGAATTTCACAAAGCCCTCTGGATTAGCTTTGGCCTCGGCGCTGGTGTTTTGCTGGTATGAGCTGGGCGAGGGCATTGCGACCGGTTCCGGCTTTGCATTAGAAGGCTGTGATGAGACGCTGGCCCGGGTACCGGCATGTGACAGGTCAGAAGAATCCAATTTAAAAAATGCCACAGCATCCGACAGGTGTTTTGATTCGGCTTTCATCTGCTCTGCTGTCGCTGCGAGTTCCTCGGAAGATGAAGCACTCTGTTGAGTCAGTTGATCCAATTGACTCATGGTCTGGTTAATCTGTCCCACATTAGATGCCTGCATTTTGGATGCTTCAGCGATGTCGTGTACCAGAGTCGCGGTGTTGCCTATGCTCGGTACAATTTCTTCTACCAGTTTTCCTGCTTGCTTGGCGATGGCCACATTTTCGGCAGCCATTTCGCGAATTTCCTGTGCTTTCATTCGGCTATTTTCAGCCAGATTTCGAACCTCAGTCGCCACCACAGCGAAGCCCTTGCCATGTTCTCCTGCTCTTGCTGCTTCAATAGCTGCATTCAACGATAACAGGTTGGTCTGGTAGGCTATGTCTTCAATAACGCTGATCTTGTCAACAATTTCTTCCATGGCATTTACCGTGCTGGCAACTGCTTTGCCGCCTTCATCAGCTTGTTCTGCAGCAAGGTTCGCCTTACTTTCTGTGACCTTCGCATTTTCGGCGTTTTGCTGCACTGACTCGTTGATTTGCTCGATGGATGCACTGGTCTCTTCGACACCGGCTGCCTGTTCGGAGGTTCCCTGAGATAGCATCTGGGAAGTAGCGCTCACTTCTTGGGAGGCGGTCTCCATATTCTGTGAACCCGCACGAACCTGATCAATTGTGTGTTGAAGAATTTCTACCATCTCGCGCATCTTATTCAACAATTGGCCCAATTCATCATTGCCTGACGGTGGAATTTGACACTCAAGGTCCCCATTTGAAATGTTACCGGCGGCTGTGACTGCAATATTCAGGGAACGGACAATGTAGCGTTGAATTAAGAATGCCAGCAGGCCGGATATGAGAAATGCGGCAAGCGTTATTATTACTGAAGAAGAAAGGTCTGCTTTTGCCTGGACTGTTAATTCATGACTCAGGTTCTGCAGTTCTTTAGACAGACTGTCTTCAACTTCCTTGAGCAAATTTATCTTACCGGTCTGCATTTTGAACCAATAGGTTGCCTCGACGCCAAAATCATTTGATTGCTTTTTAGCGATCCGTTTCATACGGTCTGTCTCTGCGATAAACCTGCCTTTTACGGTTGAATCATAATGATTTTTTGCCGCTTCGCTGGCAAGCACCTCGAATTCATTGAGATAGGTAGCCTGGATAACCTTCAATGTCAGCAGGCGATCATATTCACCGTCATTGTATTTGTCTCTGGCGAATACGGCTGACATCACTGCTCTCTCGATACCTGCACGCTCTTTACTTTTTAGAAACGAGCCATATGCAGTACCCATATTGCTGACGATACCGAGCGAACTTGATCTGGGTAGATAATCTATTAAAGCCAGAATACGATTATTCAGGTTGGTGTAGTATCCGATAACCTGTTTGGCAGGTACGCTCAGTCTGGTTGCGGATGAACGAATTTCTGCAAGTGAAGCAAGCCGCTGCTGGAAAGCGGTGAGTTCAGCTTCAAAGCCGACCGCAGATTCACCGGATTCAAAATCCAGAATGAACTGATTGAATTTAGCCAATCTGCGATCGGTGACCTGTCTTTGTGCCGGGAGTTCTACGGTGAAGTTCTTACCCTTGCTGGCCATATAGCCTGCTGATGCGCCCCTTTCTTTTTGCAGTTCATGCATCAACGCACTTGACTCGATAGAGAACTGGGTCAGATTTTCAAGATCGGCTTGTTCCTGCAGTGTGGTCCAGGCATCGAATAATTCTGTTTGCGAGTAATAAAAAAGACCGATAACCGGAGCGGTAATCATCAAGGCAAGTTTCAATTTAATACTTAGATTGTTGACATATTTCACGTGCATGACCCATTTTTTAAGCTAATAGTTATATCAAGCACCGACCCTGGCGACAGTGACCAGTGACAGTGTCAATTTCAGGGTAGCGCGTTAACATTGCTGATTATCGTGTCGTCACAATAATGGTGCGAATTATTATGCGTTTCTTTTATGTATAGACGATCACTTGCAATGGTCAATCCGATTATGGCTAATGAATGAACAATTTTTTGAAACCCATGACGATAATCAAGTCAAGGGTAAAAAAGTTTAAAGGGGGAGTGGAGATAGGTTGACCTCTCACCTGGAGCAGATTCCTTTTAACCTCAATAGTTGTCAAGTAATCCTGGCCACGGATTTGGCGATGTCGATTCGCCTCTCGGTTTCATTCGTTATTAGGTCACTGTTCTGGCATATAGTCGAAGCTGGTTCCGGGCGCGATATTGCCTTATTCTGTGCCCAACGATGGTTCTGGTTTCACCTCATCTTAATTTCAATTCTATGTAACAGGTGAAGATCTTAAAATCCGATTGACTAAGGGGCAAGAATAATGATCAGACTGGTATTCGCACTAAGAAAAAAACCTGGGCTTAGCAGGGCAGAATTTCAGGATTACTGGCTTAACACCCATGCGCCCCTGGTAGCCAGCTTCTCGTCTGACCTGGATATTCTGCGATATGTTCAAACGCATACCCTGACAGACCCGGGCAACGAGGCGGCGCAAAAAGCACGGGGTGACATGGAACCCGAGTACGATGGAGTCGCCGAACTCTGGTGGGCAAGCGAAGCTGAGTTGACAAAAAATCTGGAGAATGAGGCCGCTCAGAAAGCAAGCGCAGCGCTACTCGAAGATGAAGCAAAGTTCATTGATCTGCCGAATTCGCCGCTCTGGTTCGCCTATGAATATCCACAGATTAATCCAAGCCCTGAAAATGTTATTGCCTCAGTAAAAAGTAATGTCGTCAGGGTATTCTTCCCGCTGCGACATCAAACTCAGATCGCCGAAGCAGACGCCCGCCATTACTGGTTAACGCATCACGGGCCGATCGTAAGATCGCATGGCCAGGCAACCGGCACTCTGTGTTATCGTCAGATTCACAGGGCAAACTCGCCTTTGGACCAAGACATTCAGGCAGCCAGAAATACAAAAATTGACTCATACCTGGGGCATGCCGAGGCGTGGATTGATCGCAGCGCAGCAGTGCCGACAGAAGAAGCTCGAACTGCGAATGCCGCTTTCATTGAAGATGAGCATAATTTTATCGACATGAACCGTTCCACCATATTCTTTGGGAAAGAACATACCATCATCGACAAACGATAATCGTTGCGGAAGAGGGGACGCGTAAACTATAAATTCTACGGTGAGTAAATAGCTTTGATTCTGTTGTTCAAATCAACATTTACCGCTTAGCATCCGGGATAAAAACAATACGGTTACCATTGAACGTCCCCAACCACAGGCCGTCATCCACATCAATCGCCACCGTGGCTCCCTGAAATCCACTTATCGGTTTTTTCACCGCCAATGTTTGAGCTGTCATGTTTTTGGGGTCTACTTCTGCAACTTCCCACTCTTCAATACATAAAGGGGCACCACAATCCGGGTTCTTGGACATTCGGTGACCCACGGCGTATAGCGTGCCATGTTTTGACCAGCGCAGATTGTCCACGCGGAACTTCATCTTCAGTGTGCGATCATGGCTTAGTCCACCGTCAGCAGTACGAGTGAACCGTGATACCTCACCCCGTCCCCAGGAGGCCACGTACACAGTGTTGCCGTCGGACGACACTTCTATTCCGTTTGGACCGGACATCTCGGTATTCTCAAGCGCTTTAATCACTCCGCCGGGATGCCATTCATACAAATACCCCGTAACCTCTCCGGCGAAAATATCACCGGAAGCCTCTGGCCCTTCACCCATGATGCGGGTCGTGACAAAACCGCCGTCAGCCAAAGGCGCAACTGAGTTTATTGACGCATGCTCGGGCATAACAACACAGCCTACCCACGCGAGACTGGGTTTCTTACCCTTTGCGTTCACTTCAAATATCTCAACTGCTTCCCGATCTCCATGACTCGTCACGTAGAGCCGGTGCATACCACTACCGAGCGAGCGAATAGCCAGGCCGTGTGCAGAAAAATTGGT
>CAZJRI010000033.1:18651-22149 GCA_964548025.1 uncultured Pseudomonadales bacterium | reverse complement strand
TCCCGGTCCCAGCGATGTGTGGGAGATTTACCCGGGTACAGGTCTTCAATGCTTTTACCTGCCGGGTCGAGTAGATACATATGTCCTGAAAATCCTTCGCCTGACATTCCGCTCGCAATGATCCAATCTGTGCCTTCTACCCGGACAAGATCTTCTGCATTTTGCGGACCACAGATGAAGGTCATCCCCTGTTCTGAGACACATGCATCCTGACTTTTAGCCGATGTGATCTGACTGGCGGTAACCATCAAAACAAGAATCACACTCTGTGTGGCGGACTGACTCCATGTTAGAAATCTCATAACACCTCCTGGCAATTGAAACCGCTTCACATGCGGCGTGAACAGAACGAATATAATGAATTGAAGGCAGAACATCCAACGAAGGCTCTGGACTAGGCGAACTTGCCAGTTAAATCGTTTTTGAGTCATGCAGGTTCGAGGACTTTTGCGCCCACATTAAACCCATGTTGAACCCAACTTGAACCGCAGCCATGACAGTCCCGAATCCCCATCCTGGTATAGTCCAGGCAGGAACTCACAGGAGATTCAGGAGACTTGGAGAATTACAGAGGGTCCGGTATTGTTCCCCAATTGATATGAAGTGATCTCACCAGAATTAGGGAACAACAGATGAAAACAGGCATGATGTTAGGGTTCGAAGACTCTATTAAAACAATAACCGATATATCTCGAGAGGCAGAAGGCGCTGGAATTCACTCTCTTTATACGGTTGATGCCGGTCGAAGTGCAACGGTTACAGCGGCTGCCGTTATCAATGCCACTCAAAGATCACGCGTTGGTACATATATTGTCAATGCCTATGCAAGAGAGCCTTGGATGACAGGTATTGAGGCCAGGGACTTAAACGAAATCAGTGAGGGGCGGTTTGTATTAGGTGTCGGTACCGGTAATCTCCACTTTAATGATCTTTATATGGGTATTGACTCATCGAGGCCCAGAAAAAAGATGCGTGACTTTATGGAAATTGTTCGTGCCGTTGTTTCTGGCCGAGCAAGAGAGCCAGTCCGTTATCAGGGTGAGACACACCGTATTCGTTGGCGAGCAACCTGGGAACCGGCAACTTCGAGCATGCCTGTCTATCTATCCGCGTCAGGGCCAAAGATGGTGAAACTGGCTGGTGAAGTGTCGGATGGGGTTGCTATAGGCATTATGTCTTCTGTTGATTTTGTTCGGGATATCGTAAGACCCAATGCTCGCAAGGGGGCAGAAATTGCAGGGCGCGACCCTGATGCTCTCGATTTCCCAATGGCGGCGACGGTCAGTATCAATAGTGATGCTGAAAGCGCTCGCGATGCGACACGGGCATCGATCTGTCGGCTGTTTCATCCGATTCCGCATCCCTATTATGATTCACAACTGCGTCAACTCGGTTTTGAGGAATTTGCAGATCAGGCGGCGAAACTAATGCCGGAAGGGCGATTGCAAGAGGCCATGGCTCTTGTGCCGGATAAAGTGATTGACACCATGACAATCACGGGTGACCTTGAAGAATGCGAGGGAAGAATCAAAGAATACGATGGCATTGCAGACGAAGTTATTCTTGCCCGTACGGCTCAACGAGAAGACAAACCAGGCATGGCGGCATATGAGGAATTCTTTGAACTCATTAATCGTGTGAGTAACTAGCATATCCTCTCCCGTGAAAGGACCTGTTGGTTACCACTTACACGGTCGCATGAAGTACAGGACGGAATCTCATTAGTCAGTTGACTTAAGGTGACGGAATACCTGATCCAGTGCAGACGGAGCGCCCATTGATCCATCTCCGGATGAAGGCATGTCGCCACTATCAAAATCAGCCAGGGTTAATTGACCATCTCTGACGTTCTCAGGTACTGGCGCGTCTGTCACGCCTTCTTTCTCGGTTGCAAATAGTGGTGCAGAGCGGGCCCAGTTCAACTGGGCGAAGTATCCGCCACCTGCTTCGTGGATGGTGGCTTCTGCCTGACAATCCCTGTGTGCAAGCCAGGCCACCATTGCTGAAACCTTGTCCGGCGACAATCGTTGCATCACTTCTGCGGGGGCACTCGGTGCTGCCGGCTTACCTTGTTTAGCTCGCCGTTCAGCTACTGCAGAGCCGAAGTCCCGTGTCATCCTGGTATCTGCCTGCGGGATCAGGATATTGCATTTAATATCCAGTTTGAGTTTTTTTGCTTCAAACTGGAGTGAATTTGCAAGGCCAATAACACCTGCCTTGCTTGCTGCGTAGGCCGCGACACCGGCTCCGTAAATCGCAGGAGATGCGGTAACGATACAGCGCCCATATTTTTGCTCAACGAGTACGGGCCAGGCTGCTTTCATTACTGAAAATACGCCTGTGAGATTAACATCGATTGTTCGCTGCCAGGATTCCAGCGTCAGCTCAGACCAGACTTCGGGAGTGAGAATACCGGCGTTGTTAACCACGATATCCAGACGCCCATACTTAGCCAAGACATCATCAACGATGGATTGTCCATTCAAGACAGAATCGTAGTTTGCATGTGCCTCGCCACCGAGTGATTTGATGGCAGCGACAACTTCATCTGCTACGCGACCTTCAGCGGCTCCGGTACCATCGTAGGCACCGCCCAGATCGTTAACAACAACTTTGCACCCGCGTGAGGCCAGGAGTTGCGCGTGTTCCCTGCCCAGGCCGCGCCCGGCACCAGTGACGAGGGCAACCTGCCCATCAAAATTCAGATCCTGCATCGACTATCACTTCTCTTTGGTTAAATGGTTAAACACAGAGCCGGTTGGGTTCTGCAAAAAACCCAATGGTCTAACTTATCCAGCCTCTTTGGAAGCCAGATAGTTATGGTTGATAAGCTGTTATAGTTTTGAGGTCGGGGTAAAATGCCGCGGCTAGATTTGGGGTAGGTTGGTGAATAGATCAGGTGGCATGTGAATATTCTTGAAGATGTTAGAGTACTGGACCTTAGCAGAGTGATCGCGGGTCCTTTTTGTAGTCGGATGTTGGGTGATCTTGGCGCAGAAATTATCAAGGTCGAGTCACCAAATGGTGACCGACTCAGATGGGCGACACCGACTAAAGGAGCGTTTTCCGCTTCGTTTACCCAGTTCAACTCCGGCAAGCAGAGTGTCTGTATCAATTATCGCACTGATCGTGGTGTTGAACTTATCAAACAGCTAGCGACTAAATGTGATGTCTTTCTCGAAAATTTCCGGGCGGGACTACTTTCTTCAATCGGTCTGGGTTATGAGGATATCAAATCGCTGAATCCCGGCATTGTGTATTGCTCAATTTCAGGATTTGGCCAGCAGGGAGAAGACGCGGGAAGACCTGCCTATACCGATATTATTCAGGCATTGAGCGGTTTGGATTATGCCGCTCAGAAGATGCAGGGAAATGAATCTGACAGTCCACCGGGCTATCCTGCGTCTATAGCAGACACCTGCGCTTCTCAGAATGCTGCGATTTCTATTCTTGCCGCGCTATACCACAGAGCAATGACCGGGAAGGGGCAGTATATTG
>CAZJRI010000033.1:13968-18637 GCA_964548025.1 uncultured Pseudomonadales bacterium | reverse complement strand
CACCAACGATTCTACCCTGCAGCGAACCATTTTCAGCGATGGCGAAATTGATGAACCCAGTGATATTTTCAGGGCGCCATTTAAGCTGAAAGATGGTTATATGGCTGCTTCCGTTGGGTTGAATTTTGATAAAACAGTCACCGCAATCGGTCGACCTGAACTTGTCTATGATGAAAGATTTAATACGGGTGAATTAAAAGGAGATAACATGGCTGAGTATATCAAGCTCGTGCGGGCCTGGGCTTCTGAACAAACGATTGAGCAGGCGAGTGCGGTTTTCGATGAGTATGATATTCCCTATGGCAAGGTAAATTCCTCATCAGAGGTGGTCAACAGCCAGATTGTTCAAAACCGGCAAATGAAGGTTGATATGACCTTGCCGGGTGAGATTCAAACTTCTGTCATCAATACGCCCTTCAACTTTGCCAGCGGAAAGTCAATGCCCAAAGGGCCACCACCGAAATTGGGCGAGCATAATGAAATTGTGCTTCGCGATCTGTTGGGGATGTCAGCCGAGGTACGTCAGTCACTGTATGATGACGGCATCATAGTCTCGGATAGTACCGAAATCAGGAATGCATGATGATTGTAGATATTGAGTGTGACATCCCAACGAAAGAAGTGAAAGAAGCTGATCTCGTCTCTTATATGGAGACAGAAGATGAAGGCATGGCTAACTATATCAACATCTTCGGTGAAAAATGGGCAGAAGATGCCGGGATGAGTCTTGATGAATTTGAGTCTGCTAAAGCATCCATGTCTCCGATGGATGTACGCCGTTTGATTGCAGAACGAGCGGTCGACACAGCGCCCAGCGAAGAAGAATTTATTACGATGCTGGACGAGGCAGGTATCTTAAGGGCCTGTATTGGTACGGGCCGTCACGCATCACCCGAACATACCCTTGCTCTCGCCGAAAAGTATCCGGACCGGTTCATCCCCTGGGCGCGTATTAGTCCCAATGCAGGCATGGCAGGGGTAAGGCAGTTGGAAGTCTATGTAAAAGAAAGCGGACTCAAGGGCCTTGAGGTTTCATGTTTCAGAGAGAAGATGCGAGCAAACGACAAGAAGTACTATCCTCTCTATGCAAAGTGTGTAGAACTCGATATCCCCGCGCGGGTCTATTGCACAATGAACTACGCATCCGACCGGCCTATGGATCTCGGTCGTCCGGTTTATCTTGATGAGGTTTGCAGTGACTTCCCCGAACTAACGGTAATCGCGGGACTTGGTGGTTGGCCATGGGTGCCGGAACTCGTTGGCGCAGCAAGAAGGCATCAGAATCTTTTTATTGATCTTGCTGCACACAGACCATCACATATTCCCAAGCCAGGCAGTGGTTGGGAGATGATGCTTCAGTTTGCCAATACACTCTTGGCTGATCGCATGTTATTTGCCAGTTCCTGGATGACGATTGGTCTGACGCCGAAGCAGGTGGTTGATGAATTCAACACGATCCCTATTCGTGAAAGTGTCAGGCCAAAATGGATGGGGGAGAACGCGGCAAGGCTATTGAGGTTGTAGATCAACAGTCAGAAAACGCTAGTGTCGGTGGTCTATCTCCTCTTAGCCAACGTCGTAGCCTGGATAAATCGAACTACCCTGTTATTGCGCGCAGTTTGCTTGATCAAGGAGGCAAATGGGGCGCTATTTTTTCTGCTTACCCGGGTAGTTGCATCCATCGGGTAATTCGAGCCGGAGAAGGAGAAGGTATGACCGCTACAGCCAAGAACTATTTTGAGCAATTCGTCTGTATCTCTAGCCTTAAGTTATTGACAGGTGTCTTCAAGCCGGTTTCTTACTTGAAGACGTTGAATCGAAATTTATACAGCAGGACTCGCGAGAAGAACTTCAGGGTTGCCTGGAGCGGACTTGTCCTCAGCGTCTTTATTCAAACAACAATTGCGGACGACACCCTTGTTCTACTCGGAGGGACAATCATTGATGGCACAGGTAGAGAACCGATACACGATGGTGCGGTAGTTGTTCAGGATCGTCGAATCGTCGCAGTTGGTTCCATCGCCGATGTCATCATTCCCGCTGAATCAACCAGAATTAGCGTTGAGGGGAAAACCGTATTGCCCGGATTCATAGATTCTCATATTCACAATGGTTTTACACCTGAACTGCGACGTTCATATTTGACTCATGGCGTAACCTCGATTTGTGATGTGGGTTCACCCATGACCAGGATCTCTGAATTTGAGATTTACGAGACACCAGATGGACCGATCGCTCGAGGTTTTCGCTCAGGACCGATTTTAACAGCTATCGGTGGATTACCGGATGCAGTGTTGCACGAGGACCTGAACCTCGAAATTGGTACAACAGATCAGGCGCGAGAGGCTGTAGAGGAACTCAGCAGGGCAGGCGCTGACTTCCTGAAACTTTACCTCCATAGCACGGTCAATGATCAGAACTATCCGGTATTAGATCAGGAACTGGTCGTTGCTATCGTCAAAGAAGCACATGCAAGAGGTATGATTGTCAGAGCTCATGTGACGGATCTTCAGTTGCTGCATGTGGCTATCAATAGCGGTGTCGACATCATAGATCATCTTCCCAAACCACCCATCAGTACCTGGAATTTTGTAAAGAATTTCATCGTCACCTTCGACTTGGACAAGGCAATTTTGAGGATGATATCAGTTGATGAGCATGATGAGTTGTTCGCGCGCATGGTCGAGGATGAGATTGTCATGGTACCTACACTGGTTGCGGGATTTGGCCAGTATATTGAGGACGAGACTGACGCAGGCAGAAAGGCGATGGCAAAGGCGGTCGTCGAGACGCTTGGACGCTACCACGCACTTGGTGGGCGGATTGGTCTTGGTACTGATATGAACCCGGGGACGCGAGGAGAAGCTGCAATTCCTCTGGATGAACTGAGGTTACTGACCTTAGCCGGTATGACGCCAATGGAAGCGATTAGTGCGGCAACGCAAAACGCTGCTTACGCTTGCGGGCATGAACGGGATCTTGGGACGTTAGAAGTCGGTAAGCTCGCGGATATCATCGTGGTTGAAGGAGATCCACTCTTAAGTCTGGAAGCCTTAAGTAACCTGCATCTGGTCATTAAGGATGGTATACCGATCCATTGAGCGACGTTGTCCGACAAGAACGATATGGCAAAACCACGAACGTTCAATGCCTCAATCAAGGGTAAGATTTAGATCCCTGGATCTGTCAGCGATAGAACTTTTGTAGCAATGAAAGCACTCGTACAGAACAGTCTATTACTCGATTTGTTTCTTTTCGCCAGTTCGATGAAAGCGGGAAATAATGTTCTTTTGGCGTCTTTGCACCGAAGTCCCACAGCCCGTCAGGATTTCGCTGCTTCCAGATCCATTCAATTGCGCCCTCTCCTAACTGTTTCCAACCTTCAAACTCGGCGAGCAGTTCCAATGCCGAAAGCCAGCGTGCGAACCGGCGATCCGAAACAGGTGGGAGATCGGCAATAGATGAAGAATATATATAAAAGATGCCCTCCGGCTTTTGCATCACGTACCTGAGAAGTGACATCTCTATCTCTGGTATTAGTCGATTCTGCAGTGCCGCGAGCAACAGTAGACCATACCTGTTGTGGCAGGGTAGGTGACGTCGACTATTGATGCCGGATCGTATTATATGGTAGCGAATCTCTTGTTCACGGTTGTATTCACCCGTGCTGAAAGCAGTCACCGTTGCTTCGGCTACTAACGAACTTGCTACTTCAACCAGGGGATGATCCTTGTCGATAAAAGCCAGGTTCGACGCTGACATCAATCGAGTCGAATAGTCCCACAGCCCTGGATGATCATGTTTCTCAGCATGGTCACGCCAGATGCATTCTCCATTGATATGCGATTCAAGAAAGCTGATGGTATGTTTAAGCATCGGGCTTGAGCGATCGAGGCCAAGCGCAATCGCTCGCATGATCGCGGCTTCCGTTGTGGGGAATCTGGGTCGAGGTTTGACTTTAGTGTCCTGGGTATGGAATCGACCCCAGCTCCCGTCGTCGAGCTGATGTCGGCTGAGATCACTGACGAATGGTGTATCGATCACCTGCGAACGACAAGTCTGATAATCCAGATCATCCTCGCGTACATGCAGAATGTCACGCAGTATTCTGAATCGCGGAACGGGATCCGGATCGAAATCCAGCATACGATGGGCTAATTCAATGACATCGTCGTGCATAGTCACATTCCAGTCAACAGCATCCGCATACAATGGATTATCACCAATCGAAGATCAGTTTAGCTCTTTTGTTGATTGATTTCGTGAGGCATAGAGTCAATGTGAATGCACAAATCTGATAAGCCTTCCAAATCATGAATCGACGAAGTCGCTATGCAAGCAGGCTTCTTGCTACGATTTATGCACCCGGGCATTCTGTGTCAAACGACTGAATGGTGTCTATGACCCAGAGCGACCCGATGCCATTCCTCTTATCCGGTGTTCACGGACAACTAACAATAATACCCGCATCGCCGTCACTGTTTCCTGACGGTGCGTTATCGGCACCTGCCGCAGAATGTACGCACGCTGCAGAAGAGTTGCTGAACATAGGTCCAGCCATACCGGCGGAGGTCGTATAACCCCAGGAATTGACCGATATCACAGGCCCACTGCCTGAACCAGTATCCATCGGTTGAATCCACGGGCCTCCCGAAGATCCACTGGAAAG
>CAZJRI010000033.1:2488-13958 GCA_964548025.1 uncultured Pseudomonadales bacterium | reverse complement strand
CAACTCGGTAACCACCAGTTCACAGTACCTTCGGTTGTCATATCCTCGGCGCAGAACATGAAATTTGGATCATCCGAATAGGAGTATCCCAGTGCATGGGTAAAATCAGGACCGGCTGCAGGGTTACCATCATCAAGTGCAGGTGCTAGAAAACTGAGTGACAGTACACCAGCAGCAGTAGCCAGATTGTCGATGTTACCCGCTCCAGAATGGGCGCCCGTACTGTCAACAACATAGAATGCATAGTCCCATTCAACATTGTTCGGGAAGACAGAGGTGGTCCAATTCGTATCCACAGCTCCGAAGGAAGGTGTCCAGCATCCTATCGGATCATTGTCACAATTCTGATCGGTCGCGCTACCCGAAGTGCCTGCCTGATTTGGGATAAACAGTACATTACGGGCAAATGCATTATTGGCATCATCGTAGACGCAGTGGGCCGCGGTCAGGATCAATGATCGACTGGTCAGTGTATTTTCAACCGATGTGCCTGAACAAACAAAACCCTGCCAGGGTCCTTTGCGTTTGGCATTTTTCGGCATTTCAAAGTAAATCCGACCTGCGGCGGTTTGTACCAGCCCACCATTCGTCCACTCGGCATTGGTGATTACGCCATCTGGTGGTGGATTGCCGCCTGAGCCACCCCCGGTGTCAACGGTGAAATCCACCGTCGCTGAAAGGCCTGTATTACCACCTCTGCCGGAAGCGTCCTTGGCTGAAACCCGCCAGCTCCAGACGCCGTCTGTGAATCCCTGCAAATTCGCACTCCAGGTATCACCTGATCTGTTGGCGCTGAAGGACTGGCTGTTGATCCCATCAGGATAAAAGACGGTAAATGTAACTGACTTGACCCCGCTTTCGTCGGTAACTGTTGCTGAAAATGTATGAGATGCACCGATTACTTGCCCGGTGCTGGGGTCCATATTGGTGATTGTTGGCGGAGTGTTGTCCGAATTCCCACCTCCACCACCGGTGCCAGGTGGTTTTGCACGCGGCACTGCCTCTGCTGCGACATTGTGGCCGTAGGGTACGAGCTCACCCTTTGCACCACGTAGAAATCCAAGGCCTCGATGATCAATGACAAGATCCCTGGGTTGTGCACTGGCCCTTCGATCGCTATTCCAGTGAGATACTATTCTGGCTGTTTCTGCTCTCGTGGAGTTATTATTCGCGCCTGGTTGTGCCAACGCACTCTTGCCCCCGATAAGCAGTACGAGTGCAATAACCATCAGAGCTGTTTGAGTCAGGCGAGTATATTTCATTTCCATAACGATCCCTCCTGGATTCCTTGCTAACTGGCCGATTTACAATGAATATTCCGGATTATAGTTCAGTATCCCACTATGTTAGGTCACCTGCTCTGATATTGGCTACCTTGATTAGACAGGCTGTCGTTTTTATTCCATCTCCCCCGATAGCCACGTCCGATTAAAAGAAGACTTGCCTGAATCTGGACAACACAACCGCCGCGCTCCCTCATTCTTGATACTATATATGAATAATATGCATAGAAAATCAGAGGGCGATACCGATGGCGAAAATATCCGAGTCACTGAAGCTTTCTGAAGAAGAACTGGATGAGCTTATGCGCAGTGAAACCAGGTTAAGAATTGCAACAATTGGTCCCGGTGCGGATATAAACCTGACTCCGATGACCTTCGGATGGGCAAATGGTCTGGTTTATATCTTCGCAAGAGGTCAGAAAGTCGCTAATTTAAGGAGGAATTCCACCGCGACCGTTCTGGTAGATGCCGGAACCCGTTGGCGGGAACTCCAGGGAATTATGATGCGAGGCAAAGCCAGGGTTCTGGAGTCCAGCGACGACGAAGGCGCCGATGAGTGGCTTCAGCAGGCCCAACTGAATCTGGGTATAAAGCATGGACTGGAGAAAGACGGCGTGGTTCAACCGTACAAAGCATCTGCTGCAGGTAAAAGTCGACGGTGGATTGTATTTCAACCAAAGAGCGTTGTGTCCTGGGATAATTCGAAGTTATAGATCCAGAGTATTTTCCCTCTACGACCAGCTTTCGAAGTGGGATGTCGTTAAGTATCGGGCCAGGTGTTGAAGACGCAGGGAATCGACCAATGTTGAAACCGAAACACTTATCACAGGAATATGGCGACCAGTTCCGGGATCTGTCAGTCGCTTCAAGCTATCGCAAACGTCCAAAATACGATAGTCAGGTTATCGATATTCTCGCTGATCTGGTCAAAGCAGATTCGGGTTCGGTTCTGGATGTTGGTTGCGGTACAGGAGAGATAGCTATTCCCATGTCACGAAGAGGATTCAAGGTTGATGCAGTTGATCCATCACCGGCGATGCTCGACATCGCTAAAAGTGATATGAGTGATGTAACCTGGCACTGCAGTTACGCTGAACAGATTGATTTAACAGCCAGATACGATCTTATCTGTTGTGCAAATAGCATTCACTGGATGAATTGGGAAGGCGTGTTTCCAAAGTTCCTGAACCTGCTTTCTGAAAACGGATTCCTGGCAATAGTGACTGATGGCGGGATGGAAGGTGTGGCTGGTTATGAGGATATCGTTGAATTAATCAGTCGGTATTCTACCAACCAGGATTACGTGCCGTTCTCGGTGCTTGATGTATTGAATGCCGAGGGATATTTTGAAACTGCTGGTTCAGTTTCCACAGAGAAGATTCCGGTCTCTCAATCTCCCGTCGATTATATTGAATCTTTTCATGCGAGGAATGGATTTTCTGTAGAGCGAATGGGGGGAAAGAAGGCTCAGGATTTTGACCGTCGGTTGGCTGCAATTGTCGAACCCCATCTGGTGAATGGACTGGTCTGCGGTTATACCAAAGTTAACGTTACCTGGGGTAATCCCCGTGTCCCACAACGATAGTGTTCTGACGAGACATGCTGATAGCTGCGAGGTTGTTAAGGAAGAAAATTGTTAGTGACCGGGATGTAGAAAATCTAGTACCCTACCGAGATAACCACAATTTTATAGGGGGTTTACTGTTATGAGATTCACGTCATCGATACAAATACCCTGCATATCAATCATTGTTGTTGTAGTCGCAATTGTTTCAATAAATACTTCAGCGGAGGAGAAGTTTAGAAAACCGACAGCCGAGGAAGCAGAACTTCTGAATATTCCCCTGGGCCTCGATGTCGACTTTGCCGTTGTCCCGGTAGACAATCCCATCACCAGGGATAAAATCGAATTAGGTCGCTCGCTCTATTTTGATACCCGGCTTTCGCAGGACAATACCATTGCCTGTGCTACCTGCCATAGTCCAAGAACGGGATTTACAGATGGCCAGCCCGTGTCCATGGGCATTGGTACACAGAAAGGTGGCCGCAGTGCACCGACAGTTATTAACAGGCTGTTCAGCAAAGAGCAGTTCTGGGATGGGCGAGCATCGTCTCTTGAGGATCAGGCTAAAGGTCCGATAACAAATCCGATCGAGATGGGTGTACCTTCCCATGAGGCTATTGTGAAGAAGCTGAGGGGCATCAAGGGTTATAAAGCGTGGTTTCGCCGGGTATTCAAGTCCAAGATCACCATTGATGGAATTGCGAAAGCCATTGCGACGTTTGAAAGAACCGTGATTTCAGGAGACTCCGCCTTTGACAGGCACGAGGATGCTATTGAGGGCGCGATGACTGAATCGCAAATCCGGGGATTGAAGGTTTTCAAAGAAAATGCCAGGTGTACCCAATGTCACGCGGGATTTAATTTTACCGATGAGAAATTCCATAACCTTGGACTGGGCTGGGATACAGATACGGTTGATCTGGGTTTATATTCCGTGACCAAAAATGTAGAAGACATTGGCAAATTCAAGACGCCCACCGTTCGGGATATTGCCGAGACCGGGCCCTATATGCACGATGGCCGTTTTGCAACGTTACGCCAGGTGATTGATTTCTACGACGACGGTGGAATTCAGAATCCGTTTCTCGATAAAGAGATGACAGCACTGAATCTACAGGAAGGGGAGAAACAGGATCTTGAAAACTTCCTCAAGGCATTGAGTGGTACCGGCTGGCAAGACGCGACGGCGCCAGACGTGTACCCACAGTAACCAGATAGTCTGTGCTCATGAATTTTTACCGAAGCCATAAGCGAAAGATCCTGACGGTTGTTGCGGTAACAGGTTGTCTCGTTGTTGCAGGACCGGAACTCGGTTTGGGTTTAGAGATGATTGCGCTTGTCGAATTGCTGGGTGTCGAACTATTTTTATTCGCATTTATCGTACCCCTCTGGTTCTATTGGTTCAGAATTCAGGCATGGTTTTACAAAGTTGATCCATACTTCTTCATCCCGACACTAAAGCAGATACGCATCTGCCCGAGATTACTTGCCCACGCCATTCCCGGGCACATGGTTTTACTTTTATGGGCGGCAAGTATTTTTGCATTTACGTAGCGGTGAAGAGGCGTGATTCCCACACTGGAAACAAATAGATTGGTGTTGCGGGCATTCACAGAAGCGGACGCGACAAGGGTTCAGAAACTGGCCGGTGCATTTGAAATTGCTGATACCACTCTCGCTATTCCGCATCCATACGAGGATGGACTCGCAAAGCCATGGATTAGCCAGCACGAGGCTTTGTTCGCCAGTGGTCGTACATTGACTCTGGCGATCATACGGAAAGATGGAAATAATCTGATGGGGGCGATTAGCCTGATGAGCATGGCACCCGGCCACCAGGCGGAATTGGGCTACTGGATTGGTGTACCCTACTGGGGTAATGGCTATTGCACCGAAGCAGCAAGACGAGTTGTGGCCTATGCATTTACAGAACTGGCGCTTGAACGGATTCATGCAGCGGTTTTATCCCGTAATCCGGCCTCGTCAACAATACTTGAGAAAGTCGGTTTCATATCCGAAGGTGTTCGACGAAGCCATGTCGAGAAGTGGAACAAGCTTGAAGATCTCAAGGTATATGGTCTGCTCAGGCGGGAGTGGGAAGTCGCTGTACCCGAATAAGTGTCGTTATTTTTGAATACCTTCTTGCGTAAAGTGTTTATAACAGCGCTGATCCTGATATGAGCTTAATCTGTTCCTATGATAGGTCATCGTCGATTGAAGTCAGATCCCATTGGAGTCATTGGTAGAAATGAAAGTGCTTATCACGGGTGCCTCTGGTTCAGGTACAACAACACTCGGCAGAGCAGTGGCAGCAGAGCAGGGTTGGGAGGACATTGATACTGACGATTTCTTCTGGCTGCGAACGATTCCCCCCTATCAGGAAGAACGAGACAAAGCAGCACGACTATCAATGATTGTGGACGAGCAGGATCGTTATCAGGATTCTGTCATGTCGGGATCAGTGATGAACTGGGGCAATGCGCTTGAAGATTCATTCGACCTGATTGTCTTTTTGTATCTGGAAACAGCCATTCGAATACAACGCCTGAGACAGAGGGAAAAGGCTGAATTAGGCAAGGTGGATGAAGCTTTTATAACGTGGGCATCGGAATACGATGCAGGACCGATCGGTGGACGCAGCCTGGCGAAGCATAAGCAGTGGCTGTCTGAAAGGCGATGCCCGGTTTTGAAAATTGAAGGAGACTTAACTGTTCGACAGAGGACTGACCAGGTGATTGAAGCAATCGGTGAGTTGATGGTGCAAAGCAAATCAAGGCCAATCCGATGACATTTGATTTTAGAAATCCCGGTATTCTGACAGACGGTGATCTTGAGTTGGTGCTTATAGAACGGCGTGAAGCTGATGCTTCAAAGTCACTCGTTGCAGAGTATAAATTTGAAATGAGGCATAGCCCCTCTGATACAAAGGCAGGGAATATCTCTCTGCGAACATCGTTAACGCCGAGATTATCAGAGTATGGGGGACATATCGGCTATGAGGTTGAGCCTGAACACAGAGGGTCAGGTTATGCTGCCAGAAGCTGTCGTCTGCTGTTTGGGCTGGCAAGGGCGCACGATATTGATCCGATACTCATTACCTGTTCACCCGATAACATTCCGTCTGTCAAAACTTGCGAAGCAATTGGCGGTCGACTGGTTAATCAACTAGCCGTTGAAACCGAAAACGGTGAACTCAGGGATACCAACTATTACCATGTGAAGTTATAAGCTAGCCACCAATCCTATCCCGCTTCACTGAGATACCTGCTGCTTCCCGGTCCCAGCAATCTGCAGTGATACCTGCTTCTTTCAACAGGTGCTTCTGCACCTTCTGGGTCGGTGTTTTGGGTAGTTCATCGATGATACGGATATATCGAGGCAGCATGAAATGAGCCATACGCGGCTGCAGGAAGTCGAAGAGCGCCAATGGATCAATTTTTTTGTCTGGAGCAGCCGCAACAACGATCATCACATCGTCTTCGCCGAGTTCACTGGGAACCGGAATTGCCGCAACTTCGAGAATTGATTCATGGGCGATGACCTCGTTCTCAACCTCGAATGAGGAGATGTTTTCACCACGACGACGGATTGAATCCTTAATACGATCCTGGAAATAGAAGTAACCTTCGTCGTCGTACTTGAAACTGTCTCCCGTATGAAACCAGCCATTGCGCCAGGCGTCGGCAGTAGCCTGGGGATTCTTGTAGTAACCGTGGTTCATAGACCATGGCCGCTCCGTACGCAGAATCAGTTCACCGGCAATGCCAGGTGCAACCTCGCAGTCGTTCTCATCGACTATGCGCGCTTCTACTCCGGCGCGCACTTGACCGCAGGTGCCGTTTTTTGGTGGATACGATTCCGAGACCAGGGGACCTGATATCTCCGTCATGTTAAAACAGGTGCGCATGTCGATATCATATCGTTCACCAACTGTTCGGGCATCCTGATTCCAGGGAATACAGAGCGCCTTGACCAGGGGATTGTCCCGGTCGTCTTCACGTGGTGGTACGCCCAGCAGGAAGGGAGTCATTGCCGCAACCAGACATATCGACGTGATCTCATACTCGCGTATGGTCTGCCAGAATTCATTGGTTTTGAAATGTGTATCAACAAAACATGAGCCACCGCTCCCCAGAGTCATGATGACGTATATTGTTCCACCGGCATGAAATAAGGGCATGTTAACAAGGGATCTGTCTGTCTCATTAACGTAGGGGTGCGCTTCAGGACCCATTGAATAGCCCTGTACGTAAGAGGACAACACGGCCTTGCTGGGCCCCGTGGTACCGGAAGTGAAGATAATATATTGAGTATCCCAGGGCTCAACGTCAAAGGGTATGGCTTCTAACGCTTCTTCGGGCAGTAATGCCGACTGAGGGTGAATCGTTAATCCCTCAGTCGAAGCATCGCCACCGGTAATAATGACATCTTTGAGCTGTTCAGTATTGATATCGTTTAGCCTGGAGGCGAGGTCGGCATGACATACCATTAGTTTTGCGTCAGACAGACGTACGACGTGTTCCAGCAATGATCCTTTATAGGCCGTATTGATTGGTACATAGACTGCACCCAGGTAGTTGATGCCGAACCAGCTCAACAGTGCTTCTCTTGAATTGGGTTGCCATGAGAGAACATGCTCACCTTTTTCGACTCCCATGTCCTGCAAACCTTTTGCTGCTCGTTGGGTATTGTGCAGTGTCTCCCGCCAGGTCCAGGATTCACCGCCATGGAAAATAATGGCTGTGGCATCAGGTTTTACCGATGCCCAATGTTCGAGTTGATAGGCGAGAACACATTGTTCTCTGGACAGCATACGGGGATCATAGACCATGCGTGGTTCCGTCATCAGGCATCAAATTGCATTGTAATTGTCGACGAGCACTTAATCCATGTAGAAAACAATATAAGTGCAATTTTTAGAATTGGGCCAACCTGGTATCAATTCGAATGATGCCATTCTCAACTCTTTTTGTTTAGGTGCACCAGAGGCTTGAGTTATCTACCTACACAAAGATGACTAAATCTACGTTTTACGGAGCGCTGTGTAAATAGATCAACGCAGGAAGCATGGCGAATAGCGTAGTTCCTCGAAGATTGTCAGCGTTTAACGAATCGATCGTATGTAACTGTTTGAAATTAAAATAAAAATACTGCATTGAATAGACGTAGATCTAATGACGATTGACTTGTCAATAAAAAATATGCTTGAATTGTTTTATAACTATCGGACCAAAATTTATTGCTAACTGTCGATGCTGATTCGTGATTGATCTTCACTGATCTTACAGTAACCGACATGTATATTAAGGGGCAAAGCAGGCATCTGTTCTGCGTTAACCCATCAGACATTTTTAGTATTACCAAGGAATATAGAATGATTGAACCAAAGTTCATAAGAGCTTTTCTGGGAGGGGAGGGTACGCAACGACTGGCTGCAGAACGCAGGCTCTCAGGTGCTGCCCAACAAAAACGATTATCCAGTGGCAGATCGCTGATTCGGCAAATTGTCTGGGGGTTTCCGGTTGCTGCTATTTCAACCTTTGTACTTGCGCCAGCATGGGCGGAAGATTCAAGAGCCGGTAATCGGGCTGCCGAGAAATATATTGAAGAGGTAGTTGTTACAGCTCAGAAAAGAGAAGAAAGCATCAATGAAGTAGGTATGTCGATCGAGGCTGCTTCGGGCGACAGACTGGCAGATCTGGGTATCACCGATGCGGCTGATCTCTACAAAGTCGTATCAGGCTTTAGTTCAAATGTTACTCAGGCAGGTACGCCAATCTATACCATTCGTGGTATTGGTTTTCAGGAAACTTCGCTGGCAACAAGTCCGACTGTTAGTGTTTATGTTGACGAGGCACCCCTGCAGTTCGCGCCTATGACCAGGGGAGCTTCGTTGGATGTGCAGCGGGTTGAGGCCCTGAAGGGCCCCCAGGGTACGCTCTTTGGCCAGAATGCAACCGGAGGTGCAATCAACTTCATTGCCAATAAACCAACCGATGAATTTGAAGCCATGGCTAACTTGAGTTACGGAAGGTTTGGGTCAGCCGATATTGAAGGTGTTGTCAGCGGGCCGATCAACGATGCCTGGAGCTATAGACTTGCTGCACGTTTCCAGAATTGGGATGACTGGCAGAGGAGTTATGTAAGAGACGATGAAGCCGGGGAGAAGGATGAAAGTACATATCGCGCATCCTTAGCTTATGATGATGACGGTCGCCTGAGAGTGCTTCTTACCGTCAGTGGTTTTACTGACGATAGTGATGTGCTGCGGCCACAATTGGTTGGCAAGGTTTCGCAAAATCCGGCAAACCCGCTCCCTGCAGGATTTCTAGCCGTACCGCTTGCACCCAGGGACAATAGAGCCGCAGATTGGAGCCCATGCACCAATCGTAATGGTGGTACGCCCGGTAATACAGCAAGCAGAAGTTATGCAGACTGTGTGCCTAACGAAAATGATACTTCGTTTTTCTCGGCTCAGATTCGTATTGATTTTGATCTGACCGAAGACATCGTTTTTACTTCACTGACGAGCTACAACGATTACGAACGAGATGGGTCCGGTGTTGACCAGGATGGTACCGAGTTTCAGATTTATGAGACGCTTCAGCAAGGTTCAATGGAATCAGATTTTCAGGAATTCCGATTAACCGGAAACTATGACGAGGGTAACTGGGTGGTAGGCGTTAACTATGAGCAGACTGATACTTATGATCAGTTTCTGCAATCCTATGGACACTCATCAGTAACACCAATTTTTGGATTTATTGATTTCGGCCCCAGCAGGCCAAACAATGAGCAGGAGACCACTACCTACGCGATTTTTGGCAACATTCAGTATGACCTCTCTGAAGAACTAACCTTGCATGCCGGTGTTCGATATACAGACCAGGAACGTGACTTTGTTGGCTGTACCAATGACGGTGGTGACGGGACCTGGTCACTGACATCGTCTTTGATTCAACCCTTTCTTGGTTCGACGTCTCCGATATTGCCAGAGCCCGGTGAGTGCGGCACCACTGGATATGCCCCCACCTTTAATCCAGTGGTCGGCGGGCATAAGGACAGTCTTGATGAAGACAATACTTCCTGGCGTATCGGGCTGAACTGGACAATGAACAACGACACATTGATCTACGGTAATGTCAGCAAGGGTTACAAGAATGGTCAGTTTCCAACGCTGCCAGGTTCTGCTGCAATTCAGCTAGTACCAGTCGTACAGGAAGAATTACTTGCCTATGAGATCGGTCTCAAAACAACACTGTTTGAAGATACACTCCAGTTAAATGCAGCCACCTTCTATTATGACTATACCGACAAGCAGGTTCGTGGCGCGCTTGAAGATTCTATTTTCGGCTCATTACCGGCGCTGGTAAATGTACCGGATTCTGAAGTTCGCGGAGTGGAAATGTTGATCACCTGGTTGCCGATCGAGGGTTTGCGGATATCGCCTTCAGTCAGCTATGCAGACAGCGAGGTGGAAGGAAGTTTCAGGAATTTTGATGCTTTCTTTAAAGCCGGTAATGCAGGAACCAAAGACTTTTCCGGGCAGGACTTTCCTCATGCGCCTGAGCTACAGGCGAACCTCGATGTCAGCTATTACTGGGAAGTCGCACGAAACTGGACAGCCTTTGCTGGTGTCAATGCAAACTATCAGGAACAGACTTTTTCATTTTTTGTAGACAAGTGCAAAGAACCCGGTGTGCCTTGTACTAAAACTGATGCTCAGATCCTCTCCGGGGATTCGGATCTTCCAATTCCGAGCAGAACGCTTGTCGACCTGCGTCTAGGTGTTGAAAATGATCGATGGAAAATCTGGTTGTGGGGACGAAATGTAACAGATAAGTACTACTGGACAAGAAACAGCAAAGTAAACGACTCCATCGTTCGTTTTGCAGGTATGCCCAGAATGTATGGCATCACATTTAGCGTAAGAAATTAAACCTGTTTCAATAGAGTTAGAGGCACTTCGGTTTATACCTGGTGCCTCTTTTTTTGTCTGCTCAATTCAGCCTGTTAAGACTGGACATTCTCGCCGTCCAGTAGTCAGGGTTGATTTTTCGAAACCTGTTTTTATCGCCGTCATCCGCGAGGAGTCCGATAGCTTCTGCATCATCAACGACTCTCCCGCTGAACGTCACAGATTGTGTTGCCAGTAATATTGCTGCTTCGACATAACTGTCTCTTGATGGCAATTCCGGGATTTCACTGCCTTCTTCATTACGAGGTACCTGCGCGAATAAGAATCCAGGTGTTTCGATTGCGTTCATCGGTTTGAGCGAGTTGACGACAATATTCTGTTCTTCCAATTCTGCACCAAGGCCTTCTGTCATTGCTTCAAGTGCGCGTTTGGTACCACCATAGGGCGTGCCATGCGTTGATCCGATAGATGATATGTTGATGATATTGCCACTGCCCTGTTTGATCATTGCAGGCAGAACAGCACGAATACAGTGGAATGGTCCATGCACGTTTACCTTGAACGATAGCTCCCAGTGCTTGGGGCTGATAGTACTATTGTCGCCGGGTGGTTGAATGGCGGCGTTGTTCATCAGAATGTCGATACGCCCCCAATGATCCAGCACCTGACCGACCATCTTGTGAATCGATGCCTCATCCGCCACAT
>CAZJRI010000033.1:0-2478 GCA_964548025.1 uncultured Pseudomonadales bacterium | reverse complement strand
CTTTGCAGATAACTGGCAGGGCTTCACCACCGGCATCTTCAATCTGTTTTCAGGTGCTGTATATGGTACCGGGTAGCCGAGGATCCTGCTGCTCAGTGGTTCTCGCTGCAACAGCAACCCTTGCGCCTTCCTTCGCAAATCCCAGTGCGCAGTATTCGCCCAATCCCCGACTTGCGCCAGTAATAATTGCTACCTTGTCTTCTAGCCGACCGGCCATTGCTATTCCCCTTGAAACGATTTATCTCCGCTGACGAACCCAATTGGGTCGCCTGTAAAAATGGAGAGAGATACCACTCAGATTTCGTCTGATAGGCAACAAGTAAACAATCATGCAGCACCAGACCAGAAAACAATATAACCACAATTTTTGAAAACAGGTCAACTCAGACAGCTTCATTCAACAAGTGATAGTTTATGGACAAGGTAATCCCTAACGATTTATGTTCGGTATATTGTCAGGTATTTGCAATCTTAGTATCATCCAATCGCCGTTCTCTTGTAATCAGTTGACCGGTAAAATTTCCATCAAGCTGATCTCGCAGCATAGAAATGAACCAGATATGGCCAAGAAGAATAAAAATCCGGGTTCAACGTGGCAGTCACAAAAAAGTTCACTTACTCGTGATCGAATAATTATTTCAACACTTGAATGCATCAACCAGTATGGCTACGTACAGACCACGATGACCAAGATTGCGAAGCTCGCAAACGTATCCCAGGGATCGATGCAATATCACTTTCCGGCAAAAATGGATGCGATCAAGGCCGCGATTAATTATCTGCATGTTAAAAGGCTCAGTGATCACCAGAAAGATCTCGCAGAAATACCTGAGGGTGTTAATCCTATGGCACATGCGATAGAGGTTTATTGGAAACATCTTAACGAAGGGCACTTTGTTGCTTACCAGGATCTTGTCATAGCAGCGAGAACAGACCCGGAACTTGCTTCTGTTCTAAGACCTTCATACCAGAGATTTGTGAAAGCCTGGCGTAATGATGCCCTGAGTCAGATACCGGAATGGAATGAATCAAGAGAACAGTTTGAACTCATCTGCGACATTGGGCAGTACCAGATGGAAGGGCTTGCTTTCGGCGGTCTTAATCGACAGATTGATCCGAAAAGGGTGCGGGACGTCCTGGAGTTTACCAAGGAATTACTGGTGGATATGATAAATAATATGGGGAAGTAGAACCATAAATCAGGTAAAGGTCTCTAATGCCCATGGTGAATAGCGACTGCATTGTTGAATGATCAATGGCAGCTCAGTTGACCTATTTCTAAAAATTGTGCTTATATTGTTTTTAAGTTTTACAAATAAAACATTTTCAAGCGTTATCAATATCCCTGAAGTTTTGGACTGTTGAATTTATCGACTTGATTCAATCGTTAGAATCACTGGTAGCGCTAATCGCGTGACAGGAGACGGGTAGTGTCGGAAGCAGTCAAAAAGAAGGGAAAAAATGATAAATCAAATGACCCGGAACCCCGGGTGCTAACCTATGTTGCTGCAATCGCAGAAGCTGCCAGAGAGATTCTTCTTGAGCAGGAAAACTCTTTTATTGCCGGTGAAGACGTCGGTCAGGCAGGTGGCCCGTTTGGACAGTATTCAGGGCTATTCACTGAATTTGGTAAAGACAGGGTACTCGATACGCCCATATCCGAGAAAGGCATAGTTGGGTTGGGTATTGGTGCCGCAGCGACAGGCTGCCGTCCCATAATCGACATCATGTTTATTGATTTCATGGGTGAGTGCATGGACGAGGTAGTCAACCAGATGGCCAAGATGCGGTATATGTTCGGTGGATCGATCACCTTACCGGTTACCGTGCTTACGATGACGGGTGCCGGGATGAGCATGGCGGCCCAGCACAGTCAAAGTCTCGAAATGTGGTTGGCTCATATACCAGGGATCAAAGTGGTGATGCCATCAAACCCCTATGATGCCAAAGGCCTGATCATCGCTGCCGCAAGAGATAATAATCCCGTATTTGTGGTGCTGAACAAAGTATCCCTGGCATTGAAAGGAGAGGTTCCGTCGGGGACTTATGAGGTTGAAATAGGCAAGGCAGAGGTTGTTCGTGAAGGATCTGATATTACGATTGTTGCCATGAGTCGCATGGTGCAGGAAGCACAACTGGCAGCGGATGAACTCAGCAAACAGGGCATTGATGTAGAGATTGTTGATGCTCGAAGTATACAGCCCTTCGATACAGAAACAGTCGTCAGTTCCATCAAAAAGACACATAGAGGTCTGGTGGTACACGAAGCCGTTGAATTCGGTGGCATCGGCGGCGAAATTGTTGCACAGATACAGGAACTTGCCTTTGACTACCTTGATGCTCCGGTTGCCCGAATTGGTGCGCCGTTTTCGCCTGTGCCTTTTAGCCCGGCCCTTGAGAAGATCTATGTGCCAAATGCAGAACACATTGTGGCAAGGGTCAACCAGATGCTGGACCCGGGTTGAACTTCAGTTATTA
>CAZJRI010000032.1:0-40144 GCA_964548025.1 uncultured Pseudomonadales bacterium | reverse complement strand
TTGTAAAGAGCCCTCAGCGGTTTTTGTAAAGAGCCCTCAGCGGTTTTTGTAAAGAGCCCACTTGGTTCAGATAATAACCAGGAATGAATAAAACATGAGTGATTCAATTCAAACCGAAGACGGGTCGACTGCCTCACCAGGTTGGCGCTCTCGAATAGCGCGGGCAGTAACCTGGCTGATTACCTTCGGCTGTTTCTACCTGATCTATACAAGGGTTGAAAAAGCCGCTGAGCGTGACGGACTAACGGCGATTGAATATCTGGTCAATTTCTTTGCCGAGGCTGATTGGATTAGCTGGCTCATGATAATGATTCCGTATTCAATCTATTTCTTTATCATCGATTCTCATGCTACCTGGCGACTGATTCGCTGGTTTAATACGTCTGAAATCAAATTCACGAATATTCTGCCAATCCGAGCCAGTGCATATATTCTGTCTCTTGTAAATGAACAGGTAGGCAAAGGCGCGATGTCGCTTTACCTGCTACAGAAATACAAGGTGCCGGTTTGGAAAGCGATTTCGACGATGATCATGCTGGGTATGGTTGAGATCTATCAATTACTGCTTTTCTCATCTATCGGCGTGCTGCTGTATTATGATCTTGTCGTCGAAGCATCAACCGCCTATGACTTGCCAACAATAATGTTAAGTGTCTATGCAGTTGCTTTCCTGTACTTCCCATTCCACCTCCTCTATTTCAAAGGGAAAATACTGACAAACTCAAAGTTGAGAGATCGTCAACTGCTTCACGCATTCAGGCAGGCTGAACTAAAGCACTATGTACTCGTGCTGCTCTTTAAAGCGCCCAATATGCTGGGTGCCATGGTTGTCTATTCACTTGCGCTTACGCTATTCAAAGTCGATGTCAGCTTTGGTCAGATGTTCGCCTTCTTGCCTGTGATATTTCTGGCAGCAGCAATCCCGCTACCTTTTCACGCCGGTGCACTGGTGCTGTGGACAGTGCTGTTCCCAGAGTTTCCGGAGGTGGGTGTATTTTCAATGGTTATGCATACCTTCTTTGTCGTTTTCAACGCGGTAATAGGGTTGATTTTTCTGCCCAAGGCAAACAAGGAACTGTTTATTGAATCTACCTCCAGCGCAGACGCACCAGGGTGATCAATCGGTCACTCATCGATATCAGTGTGCTTAAAATGAGTACATAAGCAAAATACATAAAGGCGATGTCGGGCAACGGATGCAGATTAAGTGCATTCTGCATGATCGGAAACCCGGCCAGTACAAAATAGAGAATGCCATTTGCACGCCCCAATTTGCTTGCTCGAAGGGGCTGTCCGGCAAGCGCGCTTGAATCCAGCGTGTATTGCGTGAAAGCCAATATGACCAGAACTGGCATTGGCCAGGGTATCAGTCCCAGATAAACTTCTGCCGACAGCATTATTGTGACGAGGATTGCATCACTTCCATGATCGATCAAACCGCCGAAGGCGGTAGTCTGATTTCTTCGGCGGGCAATGATTCCGTCGAGTATGTCGGTTGTGATTGCAGTGATCAGGATAATCGCAGCCAATAACCACTGGGAATACCAGATACTATAGAATGCCACCGGAGCCATCAGCAGTCTTGATCCACTTAGGAGATTTGGCAGAGTAAATTTGTTCATAATTGATAGCTGCATCATAATGTGCCTGGTGGTTTGATTCCAAGTAATGAGGATTTCAATGCTGATAATTAAAAAAAGACGATGGCGGGTAGTTCTAGTGCTGTTGATACCAGTTCTGACTGGATTTGGTCCCTGCACAACGGGACCTCAGTTTCTGGCAAGGCTCCCGGGAGGCGTGATTTCAGGAGAGGTCGCCAGTGAAAGTGTCTCTGACTGGTCATTTATTGAAGGATCCGGGCTTTGTGCGGTAGAGACACGACCTGGATTCCCTCATTCAGTGACGGTCTATTGTTTTACAGGAAACAAAAAACTTTATGTCGGATGTATGGGTTGTGCAACCAAGCTGTGGTCAAAATACGTCGCGAATGATCCACGGGTACGCATAAAAGCGGCAGGCAAAGTGTACCCGGTCACCATGAACAGAATTGAAGAACCGGCATTGCTGGCGCAGGTCTGGTCGACAGTACGTGGCAGGGGTAGCGAAGACAGACCGGTTCCTGATGGGTACTGGATGTACGAGTTGACGTCAAGATAGTGCGGGTCGCAATTACTGGGGCCAATGGTCACCTTGGCGTACGTCTTGTAGAGCAGCTTCTGCCGGAAACTGAAGTTCGGGCGATTGTTCGCTCAGAAAGGGCCAGGTCCAAGCTGACTGATCGTTTCGATGACATTGATGTCTGTATCGTCGATTACACAGACAGACAGGGTCTGCAAAAGGCGCTTATCGGATGTGATGCAGTCGTTCACCTGGTGGGTATTATCAAAGAGTCCTCGGCGAGTTTATTCAAAACCGCTCATGAAGATTCGTGCCGGGTGCTGGTTGAAGCGATAGAGGGCTCTGAAATTCATAGAATTGTCTATATGAGTATTGTCGGTACGAGCGTAGACAGCCCAAATAGATGTCTGGCTTCCAAAGCGCGTGCAGAGAAGATACTAACGGATTCGGGAATTGAAGCGGATATCATCAAGGTGCCCATGGTGCTTGGAGAAGGGGACTTTGCCTCTTATGCCTTGCGTAAAAATGCGCAATCCAGATTCCCGATTACATTCCGGGCAGCGAGTCTTGAGCAACCGATCTACGCGGGTGATGTGATCAATGCAATCGCCAATTCAGTTCGAAGACAAGGCAAAGGTGCTGTTATTCAACTGGCTGGTGCTGAATCTATCTCGAGAAGAATGCTGATCGAAAGGGCTGCCGGAATCCTCGGTTCATCGACAACGGTAGTGTCGGTGCCATTGTGGGTGGGAATGACAATGGCATGGCTGCTCGAACATTTGCCTGATCCTCCCGTCAGCAGGGCGATGTTGGGTGTACTGGATCACGACGATGATATCGAGGTTGAATCAGGATGTACGGCATTGAGTATTGAACTCACACCACTTGATCTGATGCTGAAGAAGGTGCTTGCTTAAACTACAGCTCGTTTCCTGTTATTTTGTAGGTCGAAAGTCAGGTGCACAGAAGTTAATAGGCAAATGAGGAGTCCCATGGAACTGATGCCAGATAAAGCAGGATTGTCTGCTTCCAGGCTGAACTGGATTAGCGATCACATCAATCGAAATTACATTGAGCCGCAAAAGATCCCCGGCTGCCAGGTTATGGTGAGTCGTCACGGTTATCCCGCCTATTTCAAATCGTTTGGCCTGATGGATATCGAACGAAACAAGCCCATGCAGGATGATGCAATTTTTCGCATCTATTCCATGTCCAAACCCATCACCTCAATCGCGCTTATGCAACTCTATGAGCGTGGCTATTTTCAGTTGAATGATCCGGTTTATCGAATTGTCCCTGAGTGGCGAAACCAACAGGTATGGGTTTCCGGTGAAGGTGAGTCAATGATAACCAAAGCACCGGATCAGCCGATGACCATGCGTCATGTCCTGAGCCATAGTGGAGGGCTGACCTATGGTGGCACTGATCATCCCGTTGATCAGATCTACAAGGCAAAAAAAGTCAGACGTGAGCAAGGGGAGACCATTAACTCGTTTATGCAGAAATTGGCAACTGTCCCCCTCCGGTACGAACCCGGGGAGCAATGGTTGTATTCCTACTCCACCGATGTCTGTGGCGGCTTGGTTGAAGCCATTTCGGGCCAGCCCTTTGATGAATATTTACAGCAAAACATCTTTGATCCGTTGGGGATGCAGGATACGGCATTTTATGTTTCTCCCGACAAGCAGGACAGATTTACGGCAAACTATAATCGGAACAGGTCCAAATCCCTGGAACTTGAAGATGATCCGATGGCGAGTCCCTATCTTGAGAACCCGTCTTTCTTCTCCGGTGGCGGCGGCCTCACCGGTACGACAGCCGATTACCATCGATTCTGTGAAATGCTGCGTCGGGGCGGTGAACTGGATAATGAGCGTATTATCGGGTCACGTACCCTTGATATGATGCATATGAATCATCTCAAAAGTGGAAATGATCTGACGCAGATGGCCATCGGCGCATTCTCCGAAACGGCCTATGAAGGGATTGGGTTTGGACTTGGTTTTGCAGTCACGCTCAATCAGGTGGACGCTGGTGGTCTGGGGATGTCTGACTATTACTGGGGTGGCGCGGCCTCAACCATTTTCTGGGTTGATCCCGTTGAAGACTTGATTGTGGTATTTATGACTCAGCTTATGCCGTCTGATACATTTAATTTCAGAGGTCAGCTCAAAAACATTGTGTATTCTGCGATTGAATAAATGAAATATATCGTTCTTGCTTCAGCACTCCTGGCTTTTGCTGCAAATGCCGGGGAACTTAACCACAACCAATTCGGCATGACTGATGAGGCGCATGCATTGGTACAATTCGTACAGGATGCCCTGGATGAGGGCATGCTCATCCAGGAGATAGTAGCTGATACGATTGGCATCGATCCGCAACGTGTACCCCAGGTACTCGCGGCAGTTTACGTCATCTCACCGAAGTTGACCGGAGAGATTGTCAGCGCGGCAATTGGTGCAGGTGGTGATCCGCTGGACGTGGTATCCGCTTCACTCATTGCCCGCAGAGGATTGGAAATTGAGCTGATACTATCCAGCGCAATTGCTGCGTCACCGGAAAAGCGAGAGCAGATTCTTGAGGTGGCAGTTAAGACCGTGGTTCGGTTTGGTATTGACCCGGAGGTCATTGAAGCGAGTTTTCCAGCCCTGACGGTGGCAGATCAACCCATTGAGCCTGAAGAACAACCCGTTGACATCTCTCCTGATAATCCTGAGGTGGGGAAAGCCGATAAAACATCTCGGGAATTACCCGGGGATTCAAACAGCGAGATGATCCGGAAACAAGCCAGATTAGAACAGCTCAAGCGACAGCTTGCTGCCGTTCAGAAGGTTCTGTCCGAAGCCGAGTCTGCCGACAGTTCCACTGAGAGTGCCATCACGGATGCTGAAGCGGTACTGGATGGCTTGCCGGATGCAATCTCTGACAATGACAATAAGTTTGATTAGGGGAGCAGCTGACCGCCATCTATATCGATGGTGGCGCCTGTCATAAAGTCATTAGTCATACTCATGATAATTGCCGATGCAACTTCGTCTGCCGCGCCGACCCTGTTCAATAGAATATTCTTGGCCATCTGTTCCAGGGCTTCAGCTTTATTGTCGCCGAAGCGGTCAAACATGCCCGTATCTATAATGCCAGGGTCCACGACGTTAACACGCTTTGGGGCCAGTTCCAGGGCTAGTGCGCGTGTCAGGCCCTCGACTGCATTGCCGACACAGGAAATTGACGACATACCAGGATTGCATTTACGAGCCGGAATGCCGCTAACAAGCGTGACCGAACCGTTTTCTGAAAGGAATGGCACCCCCTGGCGAACCACATTGCAATAACCCCAGAATTTGTTAAATGCCTCACGAAATTGCTCATCTGTCTGCTCCATGAATGGTGCCATGGTTCTGTTTGCACCCGTTGCAGCAGCGACAATATGATCGACTTTTGAGGCACCGGAAAAGAGCTCGGACAGCGCTTCGATATCATGGGTATCACAGACTTCAAATTGAATGCCGGGGAATTCAGCCGCAACTTTTTTGACCCGATCTTCCGATCTGCTGACAGCCCAGACCGTTGCACCTTTCTCCGCCGCCTGACGGGCAGCGGCAAGTCCGATACCCGATGTGCCACCTATCACGATCACTTTCTTGCCGTTTAGAATACTCATGTCCTGTCCCCCTGTTCGTTGCAGTCTCAAATATCACGATTTTTTCACTTGTCTCGCAACATTTTAAGCTCGTTGGTCTGAAAACGCACGTAAGGGCAATCTTCTACGCAACGCTAATAATGTCCTTGCCTCAGGTAAGTGTCATGCTACTCGGCAAGCTGATTTTTATGATTTCGATCAGCGAGGACCTGACGAATTTCAGTGTGTTCTTTCTCGTTAAAAGTAAACCGAAGAAACAATATAGCACCAATCAGGTATCCGGTAGCTGGTAGCCAGGAAAACATGGCGCGAATCGCAAACTGCGTGGTTTCTGATTGCTCTACGTTGGGTTCAAAGCCAACAAACTGGAGCACAAGTCCCATGATAATGGCCGTCAGTGAACTGCTGCTTTTGCGGATCATATTCCAGACCGCATAGTAGGTGCCTTCCTTTCTCTCGCCGGTAAGATATTCATCGTAATCGATAATGTCTGCCTTTATCGCAGGTGCGACCACGGCAGCGATGCCACTGCTCGTGCCGAAGATAAAGGTCAGTATCCAGATCAGAATGGGATACTCGAGTGCAAAAAAGTAGCTGAAGAAAATCAGCACGTTCAACCACATGGCAATTGCCCAGAGTACTTTCTTGCCCGTATAGGTGGATAGCTTGATCCACATGGGCACGAAGATGTACTGGGGAATACTGTAGACCACCAGTACCGATATCATGAATAGTGATTTATCCATCGGCAATTCATCCATCGGTATAACGTAGGCGGTCAGATAGGGGACTAGCATGCCTATACTTGCTGCTCCGAAGGTTTCAATCCCAAAGACAATGAGCAGCAGCAACGCATGAGGATTTCGAAATACATCTGCAAAAGACTTAAACGGGTTCTGCGCGCCTCTGCCCTGGTGATCTGAGCGTTCCGGCAGAATAATGGTTGATCCGATAACAAGTGATGCAATGCAGACACCTGCGATTGTCGAGAGAATCAGGGCAATAGTTCGTTTGTCCTCGGAACTGTCAAGGACATAAAGAGAAACCAGACCAAGGAGCGTACCGATGGCACCGATCATATGACTATAACCATAAAGTCGTGTGCGTTCGTGATAGTTGGGTGTCAGTTCAACGCCCAGCGCGCCGTGCGGTACAAAGAACGCCGTGCTTGCGGTCTCGTATACAAAAAGCGCCAGGGCCATCCAGGCAACAAGTATGAGCCCGTCAATGAATACCGGCGGGGACCAGATCATAATCAGGCCCAGGCTCATGGGAATCGCTGCGGCGAACATCCAGACCCGGCGCCTGCCATATTTAGAACGCGTTCTATCCGATAAATATCCTGCTAGTGGATCAGATACGCCGTCCCAGATTCGGGAAGCAGCAATCAGACCACCCATTACGGCCGGGGCAATTAACAACACATCGGTTGCGAATTTCATCAGGTAGGTGACGAACAGGAGACCCATGATGCCGAAGCTGATTCGCGGAATGGAATAAGCCCATATCACCCCATTGGACAATTGTTCGACACCAGCCTCACCGGCAGCGGTTGTGGAGAGTCCCGCTGACTCCTGATCAGGGATTGACTGGATTTCTTTAGATGATGGTTCCGTCACGTGGAATGAAGATCAATAATGCCTGAATAATTGTGTATGATTCAAAGTAGTTCCCGACCACTATAGAGTAATGTGAAGGGAATTGGTAAGCCCTGGATCGATAGAAGTCAACCCGACGGATTCTGGTCACTGGAGATCCTGCTCCCTGGCGAAAGAAGTAGAGATTGACTCCACTTGAGATTTAAGGTGTGATCTAAAGGTCAAAGGAGAAAATTATGCCTAAATATCACCTGGTAAGTTCTGTCACGTGACCCTGGGTACAGCGTGCGGTTATTGTACTGCAGGCCAAAGGCGTCGAGTTCGATGTCACCTATATAAATCTTCGTGAGAAACCGGATTGGTTTCTGGAAATATCACCCCACGGCAAGGTCCCTGTATTAAAGGTGGACGATGATGTGTTGTTTGAATCAAATGCCATTGCCGAATATCTGGACGAAGCTGTAGAGCCGAGATTGCATCCGCGAGATGCCATCAAAAGAGCCAGAAACAGGGCCTGGACGGATTTCGTGCCAGATTTCTCCCGGCATCTGGGTACCGTTACCTATGCACAGACATTGGAAGCACTAGAAGAAGCGCTGGACAAGGTGCCGACTGTGCTGAACAGGCTTGAAGATGCCATTGAGAAAGAAAGAGATAATGAGGGACCTTATTTCAATGGAGAGAATCTCAGTTTGGTCGATGCATCCTATGCGCCATTCCTACAAAGATTCTCAATTGCAGAAAAATACCTTCAAAGCGGTCTATTAAAGGATTTCCCTAATCTGCAGAAGTGGACAGATGCACTGCTTGCAGATGATTCTGTTGCAAACTCGGTCTCAGCGGAATTCTATGATGTATTCAATGAAATGCTGAAGCGTCGAGGCACGCTTGCGGCTGAAAAACAGGAACAGAGAGGGACTTCTTAAATGGAATTCAGGCGTCTGGGGAAAAATGGATTGGAAGTTCCTGCTCTGTGTCTGGGCACAATGACTTTTGGACTTCAGGTTGCAGAGAAACAGTCAAATGAAATCCTTGATAAGGCGATCGATTCGCGACTCAACTTTCTTGATACAGCAGATGCGTATCCACTAGGTGGGTCGAGAGAAACCGTCGGTGATACGGAGGCTATCATCGGCAGATGGCTAAAATCCCGGGGAAACAGAGAGAAGTTAATCATCGCGACCAAGTGCTTTGCCGCAACCGGACCAAGACCCAACAATTCCGGCTTGTCACGTCAGCATATCGTTGAATCTGTTGAGCAGAGTCTACAACGGCTACAGACGGACTATATCGATATCTATCAGTCACATGGATTTGATCCGTTCACGCCAATCGAGGAAACGCTGCGTGCTTTCGATGATCTGGTCAGAGACGGCAAGGTTAGATATGTTGGTTGTTCCAACTATCCCGCGTGGCGACTGGGCCAGGCGCTTGGTGCCGCAAAGCAAATGGGCATTGCCGGATATGTCTCGGTCCAGCCGAGATATAATGTTTTGTACCGCGAGATTGAAACGGAATTATTACCCCTGGTTAATAGCGAAGGACTGGGTGTGCTGGTCTATAACCCATTGGCTGGCGGGTTTCTTTCAGGGAAGTACAAGACCGGGCAAAACCCCGAGGAAGGTACCCGATTCACACTCGGTACCGCCGCGCAGAGATATCAGGACCGTTACTGGCACCAGAGCCAGTTTGAGGCAGTTGAACGGCTCAAGGATGTCGTGGAAGCGAAAGGCATGGATATGGTGTCGGTTGCCGTTGGCTGGGTATTGCGTCAAAAAGGTATTACCTCGGCGATTATCGGTGCGAGCAGAGCGGATCAACTGGATGCTAATCTCGCAGCACTTGATGTTCAGTTCGATGACGATCTTGTCGCTGCTTGTGATTCTCTCTGGTGGTCGCTGCCACGACGACCCGTGGCTGAGGGTTATCGTTAGTCCTGTCTGGTAGTTTGAGAAAATCAATCACATGATGTGAATTGAAGTCCTTTGTCACCAGCAGTGAGTGCGTCTGGAAACTGATAACCTACTTTGAATCAGGCGGTATGGCAGGTTTATAAGTAGGGAAGTCAGTATTGGTCATTGCCATTTCCAGAAATTCATCAGCGGTCTTATACCCTGCAAAATCTTGCAGTTGCTTTGCAGTAACAGCCATAAGTCCGAATTCTTCCTTTTCGTAGAGCTCGAGTGCGCGTCCAGGGGATATCCAGCGGCTATCGACGGTTTCTTTGCCATCGTGTAACCCTGACTGAGCAGCCGGGGTGCTGGTGATAAAAAACCGGGTGTCGAAACGTCGTGGTCGCCCCAGGGGCGTTATCCAACGATTATAGAAATGTATCAGATCAATCGCGAGGGTTAGCTGTTCTTCTTTGCAGATGTCAATCAAGCTGGTATCACCATCGTGTAGTCGTTGGCGATGAGCATCGAATCGATCCTGATTTGAAGCATTGAATTCAATGATCTTGCCCTGCTGGTCATAAGCCAGCAAGAAGCCGGATTCTTCGAAAGTTTCCCGTATACCGGCGATTAGATACGCTCGCCAGTCTTCTCCGAGGGCTTCTCTCTGACCTTGCTGATGGTCAGACGGTTCTGCATGGTGCAGGGCGTAGTCATTTGAATGGTCGTGCCCGTCGACCCGCCCGCCGGGGAATACATACATGCCACCGGCAAAGATGGCCTGGTTGGTGCGGCGTAGCATAAATATTTCATACTGAGGTTTCGCATCTCTTACGATGATGACCGTGGCTGCCGGTCGGACAGGTTGTTCTTCGTGCTCTACTTTTGTATCAGTCATAAGTATTAATCAGGTAATCCGAGGACCCGCTTGGCGATGATGTTCATTTGAATTTCACTGGTACCACCATAGATTGAAATCGCGCGACTGGATAGCCATTCTCGATTTGTATCGAGTTCTTTTTCAGAGAATTGTTCTCCTTCCCAGCCAAATCCCTGACAACCCATCACGTGTTGCAGAACATCCACCCTCTCTTTGGAAAATTCGGCACCTTTGACTTTCAATATTGAAGTGGCGAGTGCTGGAGCCCTTGCTCTTGTTTCTGCGAGTACCCTTTGTTGGGTGAGTTTGTAAGCCTGCGAGTTCATTTCAAGTTTAAGCAGTCGATCACGAATGGCGCTGTCTGCGAGTTTCCCTGCAGAATCTTCGCCCAGGTAGGTCTTTGAAGTTGCTGCAAGTGATTGGCTCTTTTGTTCGACCTGGGCACCGCTTGTATTTACGCCACCGTGAACGGAGCGTTCATACTGCAGAAGCCTTTTGCCAACTGCCCACCCCTGATTTTTTGGTCCGATCAGATCATCTTTATCTGCCGTGGCGTCCTCGAAAAATGTTTCACAGAATGGAGAATTGCCGCTGATAAGCTGAATTGGCCTGACCCTGACACCCGGTTGATCCATGTTGACCAGCACGAGACTGATGCCTTCGTGTTTTGGCTTATCAGTATCAGTGCGGACCAGACAGAATATCCAGTCTCCATAGATGCCATCCGAGGTCCATATCTTCATACCGTTTAGGCGAAACACATCACCTTCATCAACACACCGTAGCTGCAGGTTCGCCAGATCACTACCTGCTGCGGGTTCACTGTATCCCATACACCATCCACCATCACCTCTGGCGAATCGAGGAAGCCACCTGGCTTTCTGTTCATCCGTACCGAATTCAAGGACCGTGGGTCCGATGTAATTTATCCCTCTGCCCGTGAGCGCCGGTCTGGCACCTATACGGCGCATCTCCTCCTGGATGACCATGTATTGCTCTCTGGTCACCCCGGCGCCACCATATTCCTTTGGCCAGGTTGGCACGGTCCATCCTTTTGCGACCATTGCCTGCAGCCAACTGTTTACGTCATCGTCCAATTCAATTTTATGGCTTCCCCAGGGGATGAAACCGGGCTTTCTGATGCTTTCAGGGCAATTCTCTGAAAGCCATTGCCTCGCTTGCGAACGAAATTCTTCAATATTCTCATTCATGCTTTCGATTTTGCTCTTGTGAGTAAATAAGATCCTAACCCGAGTTGTGAGGGAAATGAAACTGTCTTAAGCTTGCGCTTTCAATTCAGCCACAACCAGGGTAACTGAACAACCATTTTGAAGGAGTCTGAATACCCCGTGACTGGTGAGAGCAATTCTGAACTAACGAGACTTTATATGAAAACAACCGTTCTGATAATTTTGGTGATGCTGATTTCTGTTGGTAAAGCAGCCGAGAATGAATCCGTGATAATAAGAACAACCGCAGGTGACATGACCCTTCTGCTCGATGCAGAGAAGGCGCCTGTAACCGTCGCAAATTTCCTCTCCTATGTGGATGGAGATGGCTATACCGGGAGTGTCTTCCACAGGGTCATCGAGGGATTCATGATTCAGACCGGTGGTCTGCGTGAAGATATGTCGATGCTTGATACCAGCGCGCCTATTCGCAACGAAGCGGATAATGGACTCAGGAATGTCGTTGGCAGTATCGCGATGGCAAGACTAAATGAGATTGATTCTGCTTCCAGGCAATTCTTCATTAACGTCAACGACAATGTCTTTCTGGATAATACCGATGCAAGTTGTACGCGCGAAGACGAGGAAAAACAGCGAGCTGCCAGAGAAAAAGGCCTGTTTCGTCCCGCAACCTGTAAGTCATTTGGCTATGCTGTATTCGGGCGTGTTACCAAAGGCATGGACATCGTTAGAAAGATTGAAAAGGTTGCAGTTGGCAACAAGATGGGGCACCAGAACGTACCGATAGAAACCATTTCTATCATCAAGATTGAACGCGTCAAGCCTACCTGAAATCATGAATCAGATGATGTGAAGAGCACACCGAAAGTCGGGATTTCCAGTTGTTTGATGGGTGAAGCCGTCAGATATGACGGTGGTGACAAATATTGTGGTGCATTACTTGGCGAACTGGCAGACAAATTGACGCTTGTTTCAATCTGTCCCGAGGTCGCTATTGGTCTTGGGGTGCCGCGTGACCCGATTAAACTTGTAACGAGCAACGGACAGGTCGGTGTTCTTGCAGCAGGCGGACACTCTCCGGATATAACGACTCGACTGAAGAATTACGCGAAGGAAATCGCAGACGGGACCCGCGACCTGTCAGGTTACATATTTAAAGCCAGATCTCCGAGCTGCGGTGTCGCGACCACACCGGTTTTATCTGAGGATGGCTGTTCTGTTTATGATGATAAGGGGTCGGGCATATTTGCTGCAGCTTTGATTGAATTGCTCCCCGGACTTCCCGTAGCAGATGAGAACAGCCTCAGCGATTCGACAATACTTGCAGAGTTTATTCAGCAGGCAATGGCATATCACCTTCATCAAATAGCCAGAGTATAGGCAGCAGGTGTCACAAGACAGGATCTATGCGCCAGGGATGGGTTGATCCTGCTTTGTATAACCGGCGCGGATAAACAGCAGATTATTTTCATGCCACAATTCGGTTTCAATATCATCGTCAGTAATGCTCTTTTTTTCCGGTAGTGAATCGAGACTGTCATTGAGCTTCGTGACATAGAGCGTGCTTGAATCGTCGAACCTTAATTGTGCTGCTATCTGCCCCTGAATGGAGCAGTAACGAGCGCCTACCAGACCGCTGAATTTGCGGTTCCTGGAAGCAATAATCTGAAAATCCAGTTTCTTCATGTTAGCGTTCAGAATCGATATGTCATTGGTGACATAATCTGGATTGAGTTGTTTGTTGTGGTTCATAACAACTTCCTGGATAACCTTCTCCTCCAGTGATTCGCCATTTAGCTGCATAATGAGAAAAGTTCCGAAGATACCGGCGATGAAAATACATGCAGTTGCAAATACCTGCCGCCAGGGGATTCCGTTCTCTTCAGGTGCAATCAATTGATTGATTGTATAAGCACTCAATTGCTGCTTCTCATAATAATCTTTGAGTTGATCGTCGAGTTTATTTGACACCGTAGTTGTCCATCTTTTCATCATTTTCGCTGATGAGTTTTCGTAGCTTGTGTTTTGATCGTTTTATCAGACTGAGAACCGTACTTCGATTGGAGTTCATGATCTGTGCAGTTTCTTTGGCGGTATACCCAACGACAACACTAAGGAATAGGGCTTCACGTTCGATTGGCCTGAGCGCCTCCAGGTATCTGGTCAGAGCACTGTCCGAGATTTCAACTTTTATCTCGTCGTCGAAAGGGTCCGCGTCACCGTTGAATTCTTCGAGGATCACCAGTTGATTGTGACGATATTGATCGATATACAAATTTCTGACAGTGGTGAACAACAGGGCTTGTGTAATCTTGTAGCGCCTGTTGTAGAGTTTTAACCAGGCTTCCTGGACGAGATCTTCGGCATCATCTGTACTATGACAGAGTGCAAATGCATACCGAAATCCCGCCTGGAGAAGAGATTTCAGTTTTGTCTTAGTCTTCCAGATGGTATACACGCTTCTCACTGTTAACCTTGTGCACGACTGCCTGAAATACCGTGAGATTATCCCGATTACCGGCAACGAGGAAGTCGAGATCATAGAGCCTTCCTTTATCATCGACGAAATCAGCACAACTCACGTAGTAGTCACCTTTCTTAACGATCCCGGAATGCAATTCTTCCAGCTTCAGACGAATCAGTTTACCGTCAACTGCGTCATAGTGCATATAACTGCCTGAAACCTGATGACCATCAATATGTGATGACATCGCCTTTTGAATATCGGCCCTCAGGGCACCCTTGATGCTTGGATCATTACCTGCCAGTGCACCCTCTGCGATCATCAGACTAAAAAGAATTACTAATAGTGGTCTCATCTGTATCTCCTTCCGGTATTTGTTTAGTAGTAAACGGATCACAAGGGCTTTTGATTGCATATTGGGTATTTTTTTTGGTATGGACCTAGTTTGTGAGGAAATTGATTCAGCCTTGAAGGCCCCTTGTTATCAAGCCAGCAGTCACTTAATCTAAACACTGACAATAGATTTCTAAGGGGAATGATATGGGAGAAGCCTGGATTATTGATGGTGTGAGATCACCTCGAGGCAGGGGCAAGCCGGGTGTAGGCAGTCTGAGCGAGATTCATCCGCAACGGGTGATGGCCCAGGTATTAAATGGTCTGCAGGAGAAAGCGGGATTTGATACGGCCGATGTAGACGACGTGGTTGCAGGCTGTGGCGCAGGTAGCGGGGATCATACACATGACATCGCGAGAATGTCTGTGCTGGATGCGGGTTGGCCCATCACGGCACCAGGAGTCACACTCCACAGGTTCTGTGGTTCTGGCCAGCAGGCTGTAACCTTTGCTGCAATGGGTATTATGTCAGGCCATCAGGATCTGGTCGTCGGTGGTGGCGTTGAATCAATGTCCAGGTATTCGCCAACCCATACTGACGGTTTCACCGCAAACAACAAGCACTTGTTTGAGCAATACCCGCTGATTCCACAGGGGATATCTGCCGACCTGATTGCGACAATTGAAGGATTCAGTCGTGAAGATGTAGATGCCTATGCTGTTCGCAGCCAGGAGAGAGCAGCAAGATCCATCGAAGATGGACGATTCAATGAATCATTGGTACCGATCTACCATGATGAAGGCAAACTTGCTCTCGACAGGGACGAACATCCCCGTCCGGGTACAACCATGGAGAGTATGCAGGGATTGAACGCATCCTTTGAGAACATGGGCAAAACGCTGCTTGACGGACATGTCAGGACCTTTGACGAAATCTGTAAGGATGTATATCCAGATGTTGATGAAGTCATCCACGTTCATCATGCAGGTAACTCCTCTGGTGTGGTTGATGGTGCCAGTGCCGTTCTGCTGTCCTCACCGGAATATGCAAAAGCCAATGGATTAAAGCCAAGAGCGAGGATTCGTATGACTGCAACAGCCGGGACGGAGCCGGTAATCATGTTGACGGCACCAGGCCCGGCGGCTGAAATCTGCATGAAGAAAGCAGGCATGACAAAAGATGATATCGATCTGTTTGAGATAAACGAAGCCTTCGCCTCCGTGGTGCTTAAATTTCAGAAAGACATCGGAGTAGAAGATGACAAGATTAATGTCTGCGGTGGTGCAATCGCGCTGGGGCATCCGATTGGCGCAACAGGTCCCATGCTTATTCAGACTGTCCTGGATGAATTGGAACGACAGGATAAGAATACGGCGCTGATTGCCATGTGTACGGGCGGCGGAATGGGCACAGCAACCATCATTGAGCGAATTTAATCGAACGACCTGTTGAACGACCTGTTGAATGATGTACCTGTCGCAAAGGGAACGATAATAAAACCAGCCTGCAAACGAGGGGATTTGACCGATGAGTACGATTGCTGAAACAGCCAATGGACCGGTTCAGGGGAGAGTCAAAGACGATGTTTTACTGTTTGCAGGTATTCCTTATGCCGAAGCGCCAGTTGGTGATTTGCGGTTCAGGGCCGCGCAACCTCATCCTGGCTGGTCAGAGGTGCGTCAGGCGACTCGATTTTCCAGAGCGGCACCACAAATTCCATCGGGTGGTATGACGGATAATGCGCCGGTCAACTGGGATGAAGATTGCCTCTATCTGAATATCACCACACCAGGCATCGATGGGAATAAACGACCGGTATTCTTCTGGATACACGGCGGAGGATATCGCACGGGTCAGGGCGCAATACCCTGGTATAACGGTGCGAGGTTTGCTTTAAACGGTGATATCGTCGTTGTAAGTATCAACTATCGCATGGGTGCGCTGGGATTTACTGATCTGTCTCGCTTTGGAGATGAATATGCCACTTCAGGCGTAAACGGCACGCTGGATCAGATAAAGGCGCTTGAGTGGGTTCGCGAAAATATTGAAAACTTCGGGGGCGATCCCGATCAGATCACCATTGCCGGGGAATCAGCCGGTGGTTTCAGTGTTGGTACGATACTGGGTTCAGCCCTTGCCGAGGGTTTATTTAAAAGGGCAATTCCGCAAAGCGGTGCGGCCCACCATACTTTACCCGCTGCATCGGCTCATAAGGTGACGGATCTTTTCCTCAATGAGCTGAAGATTACGACGATCGGAGAACTTCTGGACACCTCGGTGGAAGATATTCTGGATGCACAGGTTAAGATCGATCAGGATGTCAACCGGGGTATTTCAGGTATCGATTCTTCAGTATCGCCATTTTATCCGGCAGAGGGCAATGAGGTATTACCGCAATCACCCCTTGAGGCGATCCGGGGGGGCATGGGCAGCGCAGTTGATATGCTCATTGGGACGAATAAGGATGAAGGTACTTTATTTGTTGCAGGAGAGATGGAAGAAGCAAAACTGTTAGTTGCCGCTGAAAGCTACGGCGGAGGGGAGGCACTGATAGATGCCTACAGGAAGATCTACCCGAATGCTGATGCAACGGAACTGTCGACTCATTTGTCGACTGATCACGTGTTCAGAATCCCCGCTCTGCGTCTGGCCGAAGCACGGGCTGTGCATGATGCTAGAACCTGGATGTACCTGTTCGCATGGGAATCAAGAATCCCCCATCTGAAGTCTACCCACGCGCTCGAAATACCCTTCGTATTCGATAATCTGGACAAGGCTGGTGTGGATGCATTTATCGGACCTGGAGACCTGCCTCAGAACGTCGCTGCTACAATGCATAAGGCATGGATCGATTTTATCTGTAATGGCGATCCGGGTTGGCCACGATATCTGGTTGATAAAACAGAGGGTAATCGCATTAACATGAGATTCGATGAAACGTCTGAATTGGTTTCTGATCCTGATGCGGGGAAACGTGAAGCCTGGGAAGGTATTCGCTGAGTCTGCGTTATTTGGATCGGAGTATTAATGATACGCATTAAGGTAAATGGTCAGAATCTTGAATTGGATATCGACCCTGACACGCCGTTGTTGTGGGTTCTGAGGGATACACTTAATCTCACGGGAACTAAATATGGTTGTGGTATCGGACAGTGTGGGTCCTGTACGGTCCATCTCAACGGGCATGCAGTTAGAAGCTGTCGTACGCCTGTTTCTGAAGCGGAGCAGTTTGATATCGTTACTATCGAGGGATTGTCAGCAGACCTTTCAAATCCCGTGCAACAGGCGTGGATAGAAGAAGATGTACCCCAGTGCGGCTATTGTCAGTCCGGCCAGATCATGGCAGCGGCGGCTTTGCTAAGGCAAAACGCTGCACCAACTGATGCAGAAATTGATGAAACGATGACAAATATCTGTCGTTGTGGCACCTACCAGAGAATACGAAAGGCAATTCACAAAGCCGCTTCCAAAAGAGGAGCTTAGAATGGCCGATTATACGAGGAGAAGATTCCTTCAATCGGGTATGACTGCCGGTGGCGGTCTGTTGATATCGTTTCATATTCCGGCTTTTTCCGCCCCTCTACCCAACGCCAGGCCATTTCAACCGTATGAGTCGACTGGCAACGAGATTAATGCCTGGCTCTCAATAGAACCTGACAATACGATCACTATACGAGTTGCGCAATCTGAAATGGGCCAGGGTGTATTCACTTCAATGCCCATGATCATCGCTGATGAACTGGAAGCTGACTGGCGTACGATTCGGGCAGAGTATGCTGACGCGAACAGGAATCATAAACAGGCCGGGGTATATCAGCGCATGCAGACCGGTGGTAGTGGAGCCGTACGAAAGTCGTTACCTTATTTGCAGAAAGCCGGTGCAGAGGCGAGGGAGAAGTTGATCAAGGCAGCGGCTGAAAAGTGGGTTGTGAGTCCAAAGGAATGTTATGCCGATTACGGCAGAATCTACCATAAACCCACAAAGAAATCGGTCAGCTATGGAGAAGTTGCCGGTAGCGCGTCAAAGATCAATGTCGCGAACGTAAAAGTAAAAACACCGGAGCAGTTCAGTCTTCTGGGATTGGCAACCAGAGGGCTTGATACGCCTGCCAAGGTCAACGGTTCAGCCGTTTATGGTATGGATATAAGGATTGAAGGCATGGTGTATGCCACCGTTGTCCATTGTCCTGTGATAGGCGGCAAGCTTCGAAGTTTTCGTTTTAATGCCATCCGCAATATGCCAGGCGTATTGCAGACGGTCAGACTGGAAAGCGGCGTTGCGGTGGTTGCCAAAACATTCTGGCAGGCAAAGACAGCCGCCGAAAAGCTACCGGTCCAATGGGATATTGGCGATGCGGGAAGATCCTATTCGGAAACTTTCCGTAAAGAATATTTTTCAGCTCTTGAGGGTGAAGGTGCACTGGTTAGCAAAGCAGGAAATACAGCCATCACACTGGAAGAATCAGAGAAGATTATTGAATCAGATTATATCGTGCCGTACCTTGCGCATGCCTGTATGGAGCCCCTTAATTGTACTGTTCATATACAGGAGGATCGCGTTGACATTTGGGCTGGCGTGCAGAATCCTGAGTCTGCGCTTGAATCAGTTGCGAACCTTGTCGATATGCCGCCTGAACAGATATACGTGCACAACTGTTTCCTGGGTGGTGGATTTGGCAGGCGATCGAATAACGATTTTGTGAATGAAGCGGTCCAGATTGCCAGGGAAGTCGACTCACCTGTGCAGATGATCTGGAGCAGGGAAGAAGACACAAGGGCAGGGCAATATCGTCCCATGGCGGCAATAAGATTCAAGGCAGGGCTTGATATTGAAAAGAATATTGTTGCCTACACCAATCATTCGGTGACTCACTCGATTCTTAAGGATATGGGTGCAACGATAAAAAACGGCATTGACCAGGCTTCAATCGAAGGTCTGGCAGATATGCCCTATGCGATTGAACATCAGAAAATTACCCATACGATCAAGAATACTCATCTGACGGGCTGGTGGTGGCGTTCAGTGGGTAACTCTCAGAATATATTTGCATTGGAGTGTTTCGTGGATGAAATGGCAGAGGCGGCAAAGATGGATCCCCTGGCATTTCGCAAGCGATATCTGGCACACAGACCGGATTTGTTGAAGGTGATAGAAGAACTGGAGGAGAAGTCGGACTGGAGAAAGTCGATGCCTTCAGGAATGGCCAGGGGGCTCGCAATTCACGAGAGTTTTGGAACGATAGTTGGACAGGTAGCTGAAGTGTCGCTGAATGATCGCGGAGGTGTGAAAGTACACCGGGTCATATCGGTGGTCGACTGCGGTAATCTCGTCAACCCGCTTGCAGCCGAAATGCAGATAGAGAGCGGGATTGTTTTTGGACTCACCGCTGCATTGTTCGGCAAGATCACCGTTGAAAAGGGTAGGGTGCTGGAAGACAACCTCGACACCTACAGGATTCTGAGTATGGCAGAGACACCGGTGATGGAGACACATTGGTTGCTATCAGGTGATGATAACTGGGGAGGACTGGGTGAACCAGGTTTGCCCTGCGTTGCACCGGCTGTTGTAAACGCGGTCTACAGAATCACCAAACGCAGAATCCGTTCCCTGCCATTGTCAGATTATATTCTTCAAGCTGGTTGAACCTGACATTTCAGGTTTATACGACCTTTTCAAATAACTCAAGGTTAGGTCGATCAAGATAGGTTCCTTCCGGCATTGATGCTCGTGCGTGAGCTGCCCTAAAGTTATCTGAAGTCGTCCAGTTGTCAAAGTCTTCCCTCGATGCCCATACGGTATGTGAGGCAAATAAAATATGATCTTCTGCTTCAGGGCCTTTTAGAAGAGAAAATGACTGAAATCCCGGCACTTGTTCAAGTCGGGAATCTCTTTCTTTCCATCTCCTCACGAATTCCGTTTCATAATCTTTTGCTATTTTGAATCTGTTCATTGCTATAAACACAATTTACTTCCTCCGGGTTAATTGGTTCAGTTTAATAGTTTAAAGGATAATGTCCTATGCCTTCTTAGTTGCCTGTTGAAGTATATTTTCTGATACCAAACCGAAAGAAAACAAAAGAGACAGCCAGGAAAACAAATCCGAGCGAAGGTGAAAGTACCTGGAAGGTATGGCTCGAACCGAGGGGGTCGGTTTTTCCCATCACTGCAGTTATCGGAAAGTAGGATATGCAAGCCAGTGGTACGACAACGGTGAAGAACTTTCTGAACCAGCCTTCATAAATGTCCATGGGATATTGTGCGGTCTGAACACCGCCATAGGTGAGTGTATTCATGATTTCCACTGATTCTACGGTCCAGATGGATAGCGTCGCCTGGAACACCATCAAGCCGGAAAAGAGTGCCACGCCACCCAGAATTGTGAACAGGAGTAAACAGATCTCAGCAAGTTGCCAGTCCAGACCCAGGCTTAAGGCCCCCCAGATGAATACAAGAGCACCCTGCACCAGTCGGCCTATACGACGCAGAGCCAGTTCGTGTCCAAAGAGCTGGAGAACGGCAGAGCGAGGGCGCAATAACAAGCGGTCAAAATTGCCGGTCTTGATATATTGTGGGCCAAAGAAATCAAATCCTGGTGTTATCGCATCTGCAATTGCAAAAGAGATGTTAATCACGCCATAGAACAAACAGACTTCTTCCAGACGCCAGAATTCCAGATTACCAAATCGGTTGAAGAGGGCCCAGATAGCTCCCACCTCGACGATTGTCACGACGAATTGTCCTATAGCGCTCAAGAAGAAAGAGGCCCGGTATTGCATCTGTGCCCTGAAAGACGCATTGATATATCTGCCATAGAGTCCTAGCGCACCCATCCAGTCTTAACCTCCCTGCACCAACAGTTGTCTGCCTATCCTTGATAGTGACTGGCGGCCCCAAAGGATGAATACAACAGACCAGACTGCCTGTTGAAACAGTTCTACGACAATGTCTGCGCCCCTGATGTCGCCACAGTAGATTCTAAATGGGGTATCATCCAGTCCCTGAAAAGGCTGAAGTTCCAGGAATGGCTGTAACCAATCCGGGAAGAGCGGCAAGGGCAGGACGTTACCAGAGAGTACGATCATTATGGCTGGTGCGATTCGGTTAATGCCTTCGCCGTTCAACGTCCAGACGAGTACAACGTGCATTAACATGGTGATGGCTGTAGCCAGAATCACTGCCAGCGAAATTGAAACCAGGAAACAGAGAAAAGCAACAAGGTCCGCTGGGAGTTGCAGGGCCCAATTATCCAGGCCCAGAAGTGGCAACACGATAATTGCGAAGAGAAGCATGGGTATGCACCTTAAGGTCGTTGGCGCGGTTCTGAGTGCAATGGTTCGACAGAACCAGAAATTGTAGAGATCAAGGGGACGCACAAATTCATAGGAAACAGCGCCGGACCGAATCATCCCGGCGATTTCGGTGTCGACATTGAAGGGCAGCAGACCAAGAAATGCCTGCCCAAGCCAGACATAGGCGACCACCTGCATAAGCGTCATCGGCTGATTGCCGTCACCAACGGCATAGAAGGCCATAAGGATCATAATCCGAATGCAGCCCCAGAATAATTGTGTGACGATGCCAGCGAATGCCGCAGAACGGTACTGTAACAAGGTTCGGTACCGGGCACTTATGACAGATAGATAAGGCTGAAAAGCGGACCCGTTCATGACGAATTGTCTACCTGGTTCCGTTCATATAACTCAGCGATGAGTTCTTCTATTGGTGGGTTCTCCACCAGCAAGTCATTTATCTCGTACTGATTCGCGATTCGTGATATCAGATTGGTAGGGGCAGTAACTTGCGGATCAAAAGCCAGGTGATATTCTCTCCCCAGTCTGGAAACTACCCGTACGTGGGGGTCTGAAAACTCTACGTCATTTGAGAATTCGATCTTAAGCCGTCTTTCTCCGCTGACTTTCGATCGAAGGTCGGCAAATTTCCCATCACTGAGTATTGTGCCATTCCCTATGACGATAATCCGCTCACACAGTGCCTCGATATCATCCATATCATGAGTCGTCAGAATAACTGTGATATTGCGTTCTTTATTAAGTCGCTTAACAAAATCCCTAACAGCGAGTTTGGAGGTTGCATCCAGCCCGATCGTTGGTTCATCAAGAAACAGGATGCGTGGTTCGTGCAGAAGAGAAGCAGCAAGGTCACATCTCATCCTCTGCCCCAGTGACAATTGACGAACAGGTACATCGAGAAGAGGCTTCAACCCCATGGTTTCGATGAGATCTTCGCTCGTTCGAAGATAGTTTTTATTCTCGATACGGTATATATCTCGCAGAAGTTCAAATGATTCAATAACCGGCAGATCCCACCACAACTGAGTTCTCTGTCCGAATACGACGCCGATATTGGCTACATGCCTGGTTCTTTCTTGCCAGGGAGTCAAACCATTGATTTCACATCGACCAGTTGTTGGCACCAGAATGCCGGAGAGTATTTTTATCGTGGTGGACTTACCAGCGCCGTTTGGGCCGATATAACCCACCAGTTCACCTTCGTCGAGATTGAAACTTACGCCATTCAAAGCATGGACGCTGCGATGTTTCCGATTAAAGAGACCTTTTACCGCACCTCTGAAACCTGGTTGTCTTTCTGCGACATTGAACGTTTTAACGAGATCTTGAACGATGATTTGACTCATTGTTTTATACACCGGGGGAATACGTTGCCTTGGTTGAACTGAAGTTCAGGCGCGCGATTTTGTTGTGGAATTATTCTTGTCGATCAGGGCAGCGCATTCTACACAGGTGAGTTCCGGCAGGGCAAGTAAAGTCTGCTGCAATCTCTGAAACTGATCTAAGAAAACCAAGTCGTCTTCTGTGGTAATAAAGAGATACAATTCACAGATGAATGGCATTGATTGTTTTTTTGAAGGATTGAGGCTGGTGAAACAGCCCGGATTAAGGCAGTACGTTATTGTGCCTTTCATAATTAATACCCTGGTACTTGGAGTTGTACTTTTCTATGGAATCAGCCAGTACGAATTTTTGCTGGCATCGATTACAGACTGGTTGCCGGACTGGTTGAAATTCCTTTCCTGGCTTATTGGATTGCTGGCAGCGCTGGTGATTTTCGCCATCGGCATTTACTGCTTCTCGATTGTGGCAAATATTATTTCATCGCCGTTCAATGCGATCCTGTCAGAAAAGGTGGAAGAGCATCTGGTACCTGGTCTCGCGCGCAAAAATATTAGTCCATTGATTGTTCTAACAAGGGCGATTGGGCGTGAATTTACCAAACTGGTCTATTTCATGCCCAGATTTATAGGGTTGTTGATCCTGTCAATCATTCCGGTGGTAAATGCCATTGCGCCTTTCGCCTGGATAATATTCGGTGCGTGGGTCATGGCTGTACAATATACTGACTATGGGGCAGACAATAATCAGATCGCTTTCCGCGAGTTGAGAAAGAGACTGCAACAAAGGTCAATTCAGGCATTGTTATTTGGGACCCTGGTTTATTTCCTAATAGCCATACCTGTCATTAATCTGATACTTATCCCAGTTGCCGTTGCAGGGGGAACCGTCTTCTGGGTTGAGAATTTACGACTGAACTCTGATTCCTGAGCTGATACCCAGATTCGAGCAATGCCCTGGTGAAATCTCCGGGCTGGTAACAGCGATTATTCTATCTGAAAGACGTCTGTTACCTGGTTGTTTCAACTCGTTGGGTCATTGGAATGTAGCCAACCTCCATTGAAGAAACCAGGTCAGGATTATCATCCCGCAGATCTTTGCCGTATTCCATCATCGATAAAAGATTAGTCATGAAGAAAACCCAGCAGGATCGACAGTTCAGGTGACCAAGTACCCTGCCATCTGGTGTATCCGGTATACCTGACTGGATGAGCTGGACCTCTGTCTGGTTTTCCAGCACACGGAAGAAGATGTCTACCTGCATCTCACCGAATGTAAATGAAAACTGCTTTTTGTCAATCAGGGTTGTTATTCGGCCAGTGACACTGAAGTCCTGACGAAATTGCCATTTATAGGTGTCTCCGACTTGCGGTTTTTCGTCATCGTCCCTTGTCTGTCCAGACCCGTCGGTATAGACACTGCGGGCAATGAAAAAAGATTCCAGTCCGCGACTTTCAGTCCAGGTTCTAAATACCCTGGTGATGTGGGCATTGTAGTAGAAGGTGACCTCAAACTTTGACCAGTCGTAGGTGTCAGTTTTAATCATATGGGTCTCACTATAGTCGATTACGCCTGCCTTTAAATAATAAAACCCATCAGAGAAATGATCCAACAGCTTCGCAGAATTCGGTAGTGCTCGAATTGCCTCCCTGATCCCGCGTCAGGATTTCTCCCTCATGGTAAACGGATATTATCGCGTCACTCAAACGCGAGGAAGCTGAATCAAAACCGAGATATTCGAGCAGCATGCAGGCCGAAAATAGTGTCGCAGTTGGATTTATGACATTCAGTCCGGCGATATCAGGCGCGGTCCCATGGGCGGATTCGAAGTACGCATAGTCGTCTCCATAACATCCTGAAGGTGCCAGACCCAGGCCTCCGATCAAACCTGCTGCGCCATCCGACATGATGTCACCGTAGAGATTGGGCATAACAACGACATCCAGATGCTGCGGGTTTGAAATCATCCTGCAGAGAAAGTCATCAATGATATATGACTCATAATCAATATCCGGATAGTCTTGTGCGATCTCGTTAGCAATAGTCAGGAAGTAACCATCGGATATTCTCAGCATGTTGTATTTACAGGTAACGGTAACCCGTTTTTTACCGTTTCGTTGCCTGGCAAGTTCAAATGCGTAGCGTATAACCCGCTCTGAGCCCTTGCGTGAAATTGCCTTGACTGCATATTTTCCGGGCGAAAGATCCTTCGGATCTATCCGTGCATTTCGGGCAAAAGTATTGAGCGGTTGCAGTTCTTCTATATCACCTTCAATGCCAAGATAAAGGTCTTCCAGATTTTCGCGAACGATTGTGAAGTCGATGCCTTCCGGATTGACCAGAGGAGAATTGAATCCAGGCAACCATCTGCAAGGGCGAACATTGGCATAGGTCTCTTTTCCCCAGCGAAGATAAAACAATGCGTTTGTGCTGGCACCACTGGTAGATCCGAAGAATGTGCAATCGGATTCATCAATTGCAGCCCTTGTTTCATCTGGGAAGCGTTGTCCGGTCTGTGCTATCGCCTGATCACCGAGGAGCGGATATTCAAAACTAATTGGCAATTGCATGGATTTCAAAAGTTCTACAGAAGGTTTCATCACCTCTGGTGATGCATCGTCACCGTCGAATACAACGACCCGTCTGTTTGTCATGGAATTCCTTTTCTTTATTTGTTTCTTGAGTAGTATTCACTAAAGAGAGGGAGATTGTCATGGTTTATCAAACAATTGAAGTGGACGAATCAGTTGGCCCGGTTGGTGCCAGAATCTCTGGAGTGGACTTATCCAAACCATTGCCCCTGGAGGTGCAGCAGGAAATTCGAGTTGCCCTGTTGGCGCACTACGTACTCTTCTTTAGTGGGCAAAACCTGGATCCTGCACAGCAAGCGAGGTTTTCCGAGTATTTTGGTGAACTGGACGCTTATCCTTTTGTGAAGCCGCTGGATGCACATGCGAATGTAATCCCGGTCATAAAAGAACCGGAGGATGAGTTTAATTTCGGCGGTGCCTGGCATACAGATACGTCATACCTTGAGCGACCGCCAAGATTGTCGATACTCTACGCGGTTGAGGTGCCCGAAGAGGGAGGAGATACCCTGTTTGCCGATTCGACTTCTGCATATGCCGATCTGAGTGGCGGAATGAAGCATACACTGGAAGCACTTGATGGCATCTACTCACCTAAACAGGTGCATAAAGCAGATGGCAGTTTCAGCGAGGTGGCGTCCAGAGAACAGTTGGGAGAATCGTATCGGTCAGATACGAAACTCGCCGACCTTGAAGTGGAACATCCATTAATTCGCACTCATGTTGAGAGTGGCAGAAAAAGTATTTATTGCAGTGAGCTTCATACTGACCGAATCAAGGGTTGGACCAGGCAGGAGAGCATTCCGATCTTCAGGTACCTGACGGACCATCTCACCCAGGAGAAATACGTAACCCGATTTAAGTGGGCAAATGGATCAGTGGCAATGTGGGATAACTGCAGCGTATTCCACAATCCCCTGAATGACTATCCAGGGGTTCGCCGCCATATGCATCGTGTCATCGTCAAAGGTGAACGTCCTCACTAGCCCGCAATATCTCTTGTTGTTAGATCTAGTCGTTAGATCTTGCTGTCAGATCTTGTATACGCGCGCTGCTGTACCGTAGAACATTGCGTCTTTCTCATCTGAAGAAAAATCGGCGACGATCTTCTTGAGCCCATTATAAAGCACGTGATAAGACAGCGAGAATTTATCGACAGGAAAGTTGCTTTCGAACATGCAGCGATCCGGACCAAAACAATCGATCATGTGTAGATAGTAGCTTCTCTGGGTCGTAGCAAATTCATCTGAATCAGGCGGCGTATCTTTATCGTGCCAGCCGAATCCGTTGTCAGGCATTGCCAGTCCGCCAATCTTTGCCACCACGTTTTGGCATTTTGCGATTTCAGCCATATCAAGTTTCCATTGGTCAAAAATCTCCGATCTCTGATCAGAAAAATGACCGACACCGAGTGGAGTCCCGAAGTGATCGAGAATCATGGTTGTCTCAGGGACAGCTTTTGCGAGTTCGCAAAAATCCTGGTTTTGATAATGGTAATGCCAGGTATCATAGGTAAATCCCATATCTCCCAGCATTTTTAAGCCCTTGCGAAAGGCTTCGTCGGCATAAAGTCCCTCAGGCGCGCGACCGGGAATCAGGAGCGCCTCCGGATGCGTGGCGTACGCACCTGCGTGCCGAATACCCCGGAACAGACCGTCCCCGGTATCGGCGTGTGCACTCAGTAACTCCGGCAGAAGATCCCCGATTCGAAGATCCGCGTGACCAACAATCGCGGCTATTTTGGATCCTTCTCCCTGCTCTGATCGCTTCGCCTCCGAGGCTACAAATTTGGTTTCACCAAGTGGCTTGAGATATTCAGGGCCATTGTCCAGATATTCAGCATGACATTCCACGAAAACAGTTTTGACTACATTGTGGCCTGATCCCGTATCCCCCCACAGGTCTTCAAGGATGTAATCGGAACCTGGACGACGCCAAAGATGATGATGCGGATCGATTATCTTCTGATCTGGATCGATGATCTCTTCTTTGACCTGATCCAGCCATTCGATACTAACAGGTATTGTCATGGTTTCTATCTCATATGTTTTCAGACAGTTTACTTTAGAGTTCTGGGAATTTGAATCGGGGTTCGTGGCAATTACCTGATTTGTGATTAGTCAATTTCCACAGGCTTCGAATATTGTTTAAGATAAATTATTACCGAATGGGATCTGACGGATTCTTGTTCATGATTGAGAATTGTGAGCGCTACTTCCCTGGTAAGTGATCGACCAATAAAGCCACCAGTATCAATTTGCTCTGATTGTTGTTAAGCAACGATCTTTTCTGGACAGCAACCAACTAGATTACAGAGGGTGTAATAGTGAACAAAGATAAACAAAGTGGAGAAAATGAAGAAAAAAAGAGCCCCGGGATCGAGCCGAAAGATAATGTTGTAACCACCAGACACACCATCCGTATAAAAGGTAAACCGCTGAGATACACCGCAACTGTTGGTACGATAGTAATAAAAGAAGAAGTGGACAAGGAGGGCCATAAACCCAAGGCAGAGATCTTTTTTATTTCTTTCTGCAAGGAAGGGGTTCGAAACAAGAGTAAGAGACCACTTACCTTTTCTTTTAACGGAGGACCGGGTTCTTCATCGGTCTGGATGTTGCTGGGATTACTTGGTCCAAAGCGGGTTCCCTTAAGTAAGACTCCCTCAGCGAGAATTCAGCCACCGTTTCAATTGACAGACAATGAGCATACATTGCTGGAAGAAACTGACCTCGTATTCATTGATCCGGTAGGCACTGGTTATAGTCGACCCCTGGCACAGGAAGATGCTAATCCGAATGAATTTTTTTCGTTTCAGCGTGATTTGGATTCAGTGGGAGAATTCATCCGTCTTTTTACCAGCCGTGAACAGCGTTGGGGATCCCCTAAATACCTGATCGGCGAGAGCTATGGTACAACGCGTGCAGCCGGATTGAGCGGGTTACTACAGGATCAGCATGGATTGTACCTAAATGGCATCATGCTGGTGTCAGTGATATTGAATTTTCAGACGCTCTTGTTTCGCGCAGGAAATGATTTGCCCTATGCACTCTATTTACCAAGTTATGCGGTTTCTGCCCGATATCATAAGAAGCTGAAAAAGAAGTATCAGGAAATGGCTCAGGATGATTTTCTCGATGAAGTAAGACAATTTGCTGAGACGGAATATACTCAGGCACTCATGATGGGAGACAGGCTGGCAGGATCAGAGTATGACAAGATCGTTTCCAGACTCGCGGACTATACAGGTTTATCGAGGGAGTATGTAGAAGGGACCAATCTTCGAATTGAGATCATGCGATTTACCAAACAGTTGCTGAGGAGCGACAGCAAGGTTATCGGGCGTTTTGATAGCAGAATAACCGGCATAGATCATGATGATGTATCTGAAAACTTCGAGAGTGATCCCAGTTTCGATATCGTAAGAGGTGTTTATTCCGCGTGCCTTAATGACTTTGTAAGGAAGGACCTGAAGTATGAATCAGATCTGCCTTATGAAATTCTGAGTTTCAAGATTCTACCGAAGTGGAAATATGACAGGTTTGAAAACAGCTTCGTCAATACTGCTGAGACGCTCAGGAGTGCCATGATGAAAAATCCGCATCTGAGAATTTTTGTTGCAAACGGCATATACGATCTTGCGACCCCATTTTTTGCCACGGAATATACATTTGACCATCTGGGATTACGGGGTGACGTAAAGGAAAACATCCAGATTGAATACTATGATGCTGGTCACATGATGTATATGCACCGGGAATCTCTGGCAAAGATAGGAAAAGACCTAAAATCATTCATCAAGGTATCCAGGTGACTGGATATGCCCGCTGCAGTGCCAGGTTGTGAAATCATCCATCTAATTGCCTGTGAACATCTCTTCGGTTAGTAGAAAAAGCTTATTTGTCAACTACACTAAGGTTATGGACGAATCTCTTTCCGAACAGACCGCAGGGGAAGTAGAAGCGCAACGATTTCCAAGTCTGGTACTTTTTTTGGAAGGCGGTGCGCTTGAAGCAATGCTGTGCAAGTCTGATAACCCCAATCCACTGACCTCGTTTCAACTAAAGGACAGGTTGAGAACCGAGAATGTCTCGGATCTGTGTTTTGACGATGCCGCGGTAGAAAGCCTGATTGAAAACGCCAAAGAGAATCGGCCGTTTTCGATTGTTATTGCCGAGGCCATTGATGCCGAGGTCAGTATTAAGATCAGCAGAGACAAGATGCAGGTGATGGCGACTGCCATTCCCGCATCCGGCGGAAAGTGCCTTACTGTGGAGAGCATTCTTCGATTATTGGTGGATGCTGGTATCAATCAGAAATTAATTGAGAAGGAAGCGGTTGTATCGCTAACGAAAATAACTGAAGAAACCGAAATATGTGTTGCGAAAGGTATCAAACCGATACCTGGCAAAGATACCCAGTTTGTTCAGCTATATAAGATCAGTGATGAAAACGCACCCAAGATCCAGGATGACAATAACGCCAATTTCTTTGACACAAAACGTTACCTGTCTATCAAGGAGGGTGATGAGCTGATGTATCGAGTACCCCCCGGGGAAGGGACCGAAGGTTTAGATGTCCTGGGTAAATCGATAAAACCAAAAAAAGGAAAGAATCTCAAATTCAAGAAACAACAAGGCAGCGGGGTTTCTCCTGATAATAAGAACGTTCTAATTGCGAAAATCGCAGGTCATCCTGTTTACGAGGCACAGGGTGTAAAGATAGATGATTCCCTGACGCTGCCGAGAGCAGATCTGGATTCAGGAAATATTAAATATGAAGGTTCGGTGGTCATAGAAGGAGATGTTCATCCTCAGGTCAGAGTTGAAGCAACCGGAGACATCTTTGTTAAGGGAATAGTCGAAAACGCGACCCTGGTCGCAGGGAACAACATAGTGATAGGAGGTGGGGTCGTTAGTGAATCCATTCCCGAGGATGACGGCACTGTTAAATATACTACCAGGTTGACAGCCGGTAGTGATATACATGCAATTTTTCTGAATCTTGCGAAAGTTAGGGCTGGGCAAGACATCATTGTTAAGAGCTATTCAATGCATTGTGATCTCAAAGCGAGAAACAATATTCTCGTTGGTGAAGCCGGAGGCAAGGGAGTAATAGTTGGGGGGCATTGCCATGCGGGAGTCAGCATTACGGCCAATGTGCTTGGCTCGCAAGCGTACGTTCAAACCCATCTGTCCTGTGGTGAGATCGCTGATCTCGGCGCTGAAAAAGCTGCACTTAAACGAAAATATCGAAATAGAAAGAGTGAAGCTGAACAACTGAATCTAATCCTCGACAAAATCGCCGAGGACAATAACAAACTGCTGGGCAGCTTTCCTCTGAATAGGAAAAATAAAATATCCGGGGTACTTGCGCAATTGGAGGCGGACGTTGTTGAAATTAAAGATGAAATTGAACAGATCAACGATCGAGTCAAAGCGGCTGCCAATGTCTGTATTCAGGTAAAAAAAGTAATATATCCCAACATACGTCTAACCATGAATGGCACAACTTATCTTCAGCGCAAGGAAAGGAAGAAATGCAGAATATTCATAAAAAATGGAAATGTTGCTATTGAATCATGAGGTCCCAGATGCAAGTTCAAGAAATAATGACGACAGATATGGCGGTAACTCAGCCTCATCAGAAAATGAGCAAGATCTGCGATGTCTTCTCAGAGGTAGATTATCATCACATACCCGTGGTGGATGAATCCAAACTGGTTGGAATTGTCTCTGACAGGGACGTGACTCGCTGTATGAGCCCAATGCTGAAAATGGCTGATGATCGTCTTAAGGATGAAGCATTGTTAAAAAAGATAGTCTCTGATGTCATGACGACATCGGTCGTGACAGCCGACAAGACCACGACGATTGAGTGTGCATCTATCTTACTGCTCGAAAACAAGATCTCCTGTCTGCCCGTTGTGGATGAATCCAACTCCCTGGAAGGCATTCTAACCTGGAAGGATATTCTAAGGTTCCACGTATATCTCGGTAGTGATGAGTCTAATCCAATCTCTTCAGACTGATCAGGTCTGCGAGTAACTTTAGTCTGTACCAGGAATCAAATACGACGTCCATCTTCCACCCTGGCTGGCTGGTTTCCCTCAACTAAATGGTTTGCTTGCCTGGTCTGTAGAATCAGAATCGATTGAAATTCAGCGTGATTATTACTCGTTCATCCTGTGTCAATCGGCAATATTGATAGAATTGTAACTATGTGCCGTCGTTATCGGCCAGGTCGCAAAAAATCTTCGAGTGAATAGCAGAACCAGTCAAAACCCAACCGGGTTGAAAGTTTGAGGTCACACGATTTACCTGGCTGCGTCACGTTGACTCAGATCAAATTCTTGGTTCAGGATGACAAAAATACTTCCGTAGCTGCTATGTATCTATCTTTGACAGTGCTACCTTATGTGAAAACAGATTGAGGGATTAGCTATGGCTAAGAATAAATCGATAGACGGCGGTGAACTGTGTGTACGTACGCTGAAACAGGCAAATGTTGATGATGCCTTTGTTCTGCACGGGGGGCATCTCGACCCGATATTTCAGGCGTGTCTGGATTATGATATCCGCCTGATTGACATGCGACATGAAGCAGCCGCTGGTCATGCATCGGATGCCTATGCGAGGCAAACGGGACGATGCAGCGTCGCGATGGCAACTGCCGGTCCTGGATTTACCAATATCATCACTGCGATTACGCAATGTCACCTTGATTGTACTCCGGTGCTTTTTCTGATTGGTGCAGCGCCATTAAGAGATGCTGAACGCTGGCCTCTTCAGGGAGGTATAGATCAGGTGGCGATGGTACAGCCCATTACAAAATGGTCAGCACAGGTTACAAGAACAGAACTTATACCGCATCTCATTGCACACGCGATGCGAGAGGCAACCAACGGACGACCTGGGCCGGTCTTACTGGAAATTCCGATTGATGTTTTATACAACCGGGTTGAAGAGGACAAGATAGAAATTCCTCCTGAAATAGTCCCCGAATCATCACCTGCGCCATCGGCAAAACAGGTGAGAGAGATTATCGATACACTCAAGTCTGGTGAGCGACCCGCAATTATATGTGGCGGAGGAATGCTCTATTCCAGGGCTTCGGAATTGCTGATCAAGTTTGCAGAGCAATCGGGAATACCCGTTTATACAAATAACAAAGCACGGGGAATGTTACCGGCCAATCACCCTTTGAGCGGTAATGCTCATACTAATATTATGGTTGCACAAGCCTCGGGGCTTGGCACACCAGACGTTGCACTTGTTCTTGGCGCCCGGTTCGGGATGTTTACCGAACCGGGCATGATGGGGCCAGGTCGTGTCCCACCTGATGATTGTAAGATTATTCAGGTAGACAGAAGCAGCGCAGAACTCGGTCGAATCAGACCGGCTCACGTACCGGTGATTGCCGACTGCGGTGAAACTCTGAATGCCCTGATTGATGCGTCGGCAGACGAAAGCTGGCCCGATTGGTCAAATTGGTCGAAAGCCGTACACGGGTTGCAAGATTGGCATAAAGCCGCTTACGCCGAAGTCAGTGAGAGATCTCAGCTATTGCACCCTTACAGAGCCGTTAGTGAAATAAGCGAAGCGCTTGATGAAGATACAATCATTTGCGTCGATGGCGGAGAGACATTTGGGTGGGCAGAGATGGTCTGTGAAAGTCTTCACCCCGGCCAACTCATGAGCCATGGATATCTTGGTTGTCTCGGTATCGGCATTCCTTTTGCGATTGGGGCGCAGGTGGCAAATCCGTCAAAACGGGTAGTCGTCATCGTGGGTGATGGATCTGTTGGCTTTAATATTCAGGAATTCGATACCATGGTTCGCCATAATCTGCCAATAGTGACTATCGTGCTGAACAATAAAGCCTGGGGGATGTGCGTGCACGGGCAACAGTCGATGTTTGGAGAAAATCGGCTGGTTGTGACTACTCTCGCTGACGCCAGGTATGAGAAAGTCGCCGAAGGATTTGGCTGTTATGGTGAATATGTTGAAGATGCGGCACAGGTCGGAGAGGCGGTCAGGCGTGCACTCGATTCAGGATTGCCTGCCTGCATCAATGTTATTACCGATCTGGAGGCGGTATTGGGTGATACTGAGGGTGCCCGAATAACCCGCAGAACTGACAAGAAATCCGAAATCGAAATGCCCTATTACGATAACTTGAAAACAGATTGAGCCGAGTGTTCTGTGGCTTTTGCTTTAGGGCAAGGGCCATTAGAATGTCAATTTACCGATAAACAGGACACCACAATGCCAACGCCAGCCCGAGTCGTCGTACTACCCCCGCAACCTGGTCCATTGGAAGTCATTGATCTTGACCTGCCTGACCCTGGTCCGTATGAGGTAATCGTTAAACAGTACGCCAGTGGTGTCTGCCACAGCCAACTTCACCAGATGCACAACCCAAGGCCGGGTCCTGTTGTTCTTGGACATGAATCGACAGGCGTTGTCTTGAAAACTGGTTCAGAAGTGTCGCACGTCAAGGAGGGGGATACCGTTATGGTGACCTGGGTACCCAGGGATGCCGCGAACACTTCAAGAGCCCCCGAACCGGTTGAAGTGCCCTTGCCAGATGGATCAGTTGCGAACACGGGGAATGTCTTTACCTGGGCTGATACGACGCTCGCAGATGAGCAATATGTCGTGAAGGTAAGTCCGGAAATAAACAAAGAAGTAACCGCAATCATCGGTTGTGCCGTAATGACGGGTGCAGGAGCAGTTGAGAATACGGCAGCGGTTAAAGCGGGAGACAGCGTGGTGATATTCGGCGTCGGTGGTGTTGGATTATCTGCTGTCGTTGCTGCCAGGTCGGTGAAGGCGGACCCGATAATTGCCGTGGATCTCGATGCAGAAAAGCTTAAGTTTGCGACCCAGTTTGGCGCAACCCATACCATCAACGCGGCGGAGGGTGATCCCATCAAGGCAATCAGGGAACTGACAACCAATCCAGATAAGAGAAGTTTCCGGGGTACACCAGTTTCAGGTGCTGATTTTGCTTTTGATTGCATCGGACTAAAACAGACCATGGAGCAGATCGTGCCTGCAGTACGTAATGGGTTCTTTGGTGCTGAACCGGGGGGGACAGCCGTATTGGTAGGCGTGCCTCAAACGACAGTTGAACTCAATGCGGCTGATATGCTGGTCAATGAAAAGAAATTCATCGGCAGCATTGGTGGCAGTTGCTCACCAGATCGTGATTTCCCCAAATACCTGGACTGGTATGAGAAAGGGCTTCTCGACCTGGATGCCCTGGTTACCGAGCGTTTCAGTATTGATCAGATAAATGAAGCTACTGCTGCACTGCAGAATGGAGAAATCTCGGGTCGGGCGATTCTCATTTTTTAGTAGCCCTGAATTTATGGGTCGTAATCTGGCGGTATTGATCTGGCTGAAGTGACAAGATAATAATAATGATGACTCCATTCGAAGGACTCAGGATCGTTGATCTCTCAGATCGGCTATCGGGTGCGTTTGCCGCAAGATTGTTTGGTGACTTTGGTGCCGAAGTAATCCTGGCGGAGCCGGTCGAAGGTCATCCATTGCGACATGAACCTCCATTTCTTGATAATGAGCCCGGCCTGGAGCGTGGTGCGCTGCATGCCTACGCGAACTGGAATAAATACTCAGTCGTAGTAGAAAAAGCAGACGTACTTGCTGATTTGATCGAGAGCGCAGACGTACTCATCACCACCGCAATAACGTTGGAAGATTCAAACTTTTTTCCATTGCTTGATAAATTGAAAGACGATGCGGTACATCTTTCTATTACACCTCATGGATTATCCGGCTCTCTTGCAGGTCGTTCAGGCAATAATCTCACTCACAGCGCCCGCACTGGCTGGTCCTTTATAAATCGGTATAAAGATGAATCACCGTTGCAAATGCCTCGTGATCAAGCAGGATATGTGGGCGGAGTCGCGGGATTCATAGCTGCCGCATCTGCCCTGCTTCGTCGTGGTCATGATGACAATGCTGAACAGGTGGATGTAAGTGAACTGGAAGCCTTTGCACTGACGGTTCATCCCTGGGGTATCGCCGCTGTCTATACAGGTCGGGGTTTTTCCAATGGTCCTGCCGGTGGAAGACCAAGAGGTGCCCCTGGCCCTCTCTGGGACCTTGCAGATGGCAGGATGAATTTTGGCATCGCGGACTTCCGAAACTGGCCCGAAGCAATGCGGGCACTGGGACTGCCGGAACTGGCGGACGAAGAGGCGCTTATCCCGGACCTCGGTCGTCATTCGCAGGATATGCGAGAGGTTGTCACCGGCATGGCGAAATCTCTCAAATCACTCAAGCGCTGGGACGTTTTTCATGAAATGTGCAGGTTACGATGTTTGATAGGGGTCATGCAGGATGTTGATGATCTTGGAGGTAACGAACAATATGAGGCGCGAGAGTTTCTGATTAAAACCAGTATAGAAGGTCGATCCGTTCGAACTGCTGGTGCACCGGCAAAATTAATGCCGTCGCCCTGGGAGTTCCAGCGACCGGCTCCCCATCTTAATCAGCATAGCGGTGAAGTGGCCGCTGCCGTGAATCGCAGCGATTCAAGCTCCCGGCGAAATTACGAATCAGTCGGGATGCTAAAAGAAGACCTTGCGGAGGGACCACTCTCAGGCATAAGGGTTCTTAGCTTTGCACAGGCCTGGTCCGGAACATTCGGTACGGAATTGTTGTCGCTTCTGGGTGCCGATGTTGTTCAGATCGGTGCACTTCATCGACCGGATGTATGGCGCAGGACCGCCGGTTCCATTCCAGATGGCATGCTCGACGAAAATAAAATTCAGCACGCGTTGAATACCCAGGGCCTCTACAATTCCGTCAATCTGAACAAGCGGGAGGTCACACTCGACCTGAGGCAGGAAAGGGGACGGGAGATTCTCTGGGAATTGCTGCCCCGGTTTGACATGGTCGTGGACAACTTTCGCCCAACTGTCCTGCCTTCCTGGGGTATTACCCTTGAAAGGCTGCATGAATTGCGACCCGGTATGATCCTGGCGTCAATTTCGGGATACGGTGCAACGGGTCCTTATCGTGAGTATCCTGCAAATGGCGCCACAACTGAACCGATGGCGGGTTTATCCTCGCTTCATGGATATGAAGGTGACAGCGGAATGAATACGGGCGGTTTGTATCCCGATCCTGTTGCCGGTTATTTTCTGGCGGCGACCATAATGGCTGCCCTGCATCACCGCAATGCAACCGGTGAGCCTCAGCAAATTGATCTTTCTATGATGGAAGCCATTACGACTGTTTGCGGTGACGCAATGATTGAATATGATGCGACCGGCAAGTTGCCTCTTCCCAAGGGTAACCATCATCCTCGAATCGCTCCCCACAATAATTATGAAGCCCGGAATGAGGAATGGATTGCGATCGCTGCCGGTACTGAAGATGCGTGGCGAGCGCTGGTTGAACATATTGATGATCCCCGACTTAGAGACGCCAGATTCGAGACGATGAAATCCCGGAAGGCAAATGAGGAATATCTGGATGAAATCATTGCCGGGTGGTGTCGGCAGCAGTCAGCCACCGGTCTCGAAGCTGGTTTAGGAAAGCTGGGTATTGATGCCGCGAGAATAGTGCCGCTTTATGACCTGTACGCGAGTCCTCATCCAGATTTCAAAGCCACAGGATTTGTATCCGAGATTGATCATCCTGAGACAGGTAAATCCTGGTTACCGGGAAGACCCTGGAGGTTTTCAGGCGCGCCAAACGCACCACTTAGGGCTGCACCCTGTGTTGGACAGCATAGTCAGGAAGTTCTTTCGACTGAGTTGGGCATCAATGAAGCTGAATATAGAGATTTGGTTGCTGCTGGCGTAACAGGTACCCTAGCTGATGTAACAAACAAATAGTGATCTGAATTTTTTGATTTTGACCCAGGAGATGTAATGAGTTTTTCTGCTTTGCTTATCGCCAATCGCGGTGAAATTGCAATACGCATTGCGCGTGCGGCTGCTGATCTGGACCTCAGGGCTGTCGCGGTATTTTCGGAAGATGATGTAACGAGTCTGCACACGAGAGTGGCAGACGAGGCATTTGCGCTGGATGGCGCCGGGGCCCGTGCCTATCTGGATGGAGATGCAATGATTGCTGCGGCAAAAGCCACCGGTTGTGATGCAATTCATCCCGGTTATGGTTTCCTGTCAGAACAGGCTGACTTCGCTCGTAATTGTGAGCGAGCAGGCATTACATATATCGGACCGAGTGTTGAACACCTTGAGTTATTCGGCGACAAGGCCCGTGCCCGTGCTGCTGCTATAGAAGCAGATGTGCCTGTGTTAAGTGGAATTGATCAGCCTGTGAGTCTTGATGAAGCCAGATCATTCATGGAATCACTTGGGGAAGACAATCCAATTATTATCAAGGCAATCGCCGGTGGCGGCGGCAGGGGTACGAGTGCTGTATTAAAACCCGGAGATCTTGAATCAGTCTATGAACGTTGCCAGCGGGAAGCCAAAGCTTCTTTTGGAGTTGAAGATGTCTATGTGGAGCAATTTGTTTCTCGAGCCCGACATGTAGAAGTGCAGATTCTTGGTGATCGTGAAGGTAATATTGCCCATCTGGGTGAACGAGAATGCAGTATTCAGCGACGCAACCAGAAGGTGGTAGAAATTGCCCCTGCCCCAGGCCTTTCAGACGAAATTCGAAGCAGGATTATCGAGGCTGCCGTTCGATTTGCAAAAAAGGAGCGTTATAGCAATCTTGGCACTTTTGAGTTTCTCGTGGATGAAGGTTCAACTTCAAGCGGCGACACATCTCAACCGTTTGTTTTTATTGAGGCGAATGCGCGCTTGCAGGTTGAACATACGGTAACTGAAGAGGTGACAGGTGTTGATCTGGTGCAATCACAGATTCGTCTTGCTGCAGGTGAATCGATAGCAGAAATCGGGCTGGCGGATCCCTCGATTGCAATACCTCGCGGATATGCCATTCAGACCAGGGTCAATCTCGAAACGATTAAGGAAAATGGCAGTGTCAGACCCGCGAGTGGCACTTTTGCCGCCTACGAGGCACCAAACGGCCCGGGCGTCAGAACCGATGGGTTTGGTTATGCAGGTTATAAAACGAGTACTGCATTTGACTCGCTGCTTGCGAAAGTCATCGTCCACTCACCAAGTAATAATTTCTCTACGGTTGTTAAACGTACGGCAAGAGCTTTATCTGAATTCAGAATCGAGGGTGTCGGTAACAATATTCTTTTCTTGCAGAATATACTGATGCACGAAGACTTCGCGGCGCATCGGGTACATACCCGCTGGGTCGATGACCATATGAAGGAGCTGGCAAAGGTGCCTGAAGCATCTCGTCAGAGATATGTCGAAACCAGCGTAGCCGGAGAAGCGTCTGAGGGGGCCAGGAGTGAAACTGGATTTGCAGGTGCAAGAGTTGACTCCAGTGATCCTCTCGCTCTATTTGATCATGATGCCAAAGTGAAAGCAGAACAATCCAGCGAACAGGTGTCAGTCGAAGAACCTGAAATTAAGGGTCCGGATGGTTCGTCAGGTATGAGTTCTCCGATTCAAGGTACTATCGCATCGATTGATGTCAGTGTTGGTGACGAAGTGAGAGAGGGACAACAGGTCGCGGTGGTTGAGGCGATGAAAATGGAACACGTGATAGCCAGTGATCGCGATGGCATTGTTCGCGAGATTACCATGTCCGCAGGCGACGTGGTGCGCGACGGCTATCCGATTGTTTTCATTGAAGAAGCTGATGTGACCAGCGGCGGCAGTATTTCCTCGGAGGAACTTGATCCGGATTTTATTCGAGCGGACCTCAAAGAAACTTACGACCGGCATGCGCTGACGCTGGATGAAAACCGGCAGGAGGCTGTTGCCAAACGATATGCGAGGGGTTATCGCATGCCACGGGAAAACATCTCCGAATTGATGGACGAAGGTTCTTTTAAGGAATACTGGCCGTTGATTGTGGCACGCCAGCATAGACGTCACGATATCGAGACATTGCGAAAGAACACACCGGCCGATGGATTGCTTGCAGGGACAGGCACCATCAATGCCGATCTCTTCGATGAGGAAAGTGCAAGAGCGATGGTCGTTCACTATGACTATACGGTTCTGGCGGGGACTCAGGGAGGCCGGAATCACTATAAACAGGATCGCATGTTTGAACTGGCCAATCGATTCAGAATTCCCCTGGTTCTTTTCGGAGAAGGTGGCGGAGGTCGACCTGGGGATGATGCTATCGGGCCAGGCGTTGCCTTTGATACTCATACATTCACACAGTTCTCAAAGCTTAGCGGACTCGTCCCACTGATTACTGTGGTAAATGGTCGCACATTCGCAGGAAATACGGCCCTGGTGGCTTGTTGTGACGTGATCATCGCTACTGAAGGCACAACCCTTGCGATGGGAGGACCCGCCATGATTGAAGGGGGTGGACTTGGCATCTATACCCCTGAAGAAGTGGGGCCCATGTCTTTTCAGGTACCAAATGGCGTGGTGGATATCCTGGTGAAAGATGAAAAAGAGGCGGTACAGGTTGCAAGAAGATATCTGTCCTATTTTCAGGGTTCGGTAAAGAACTGGGAAGCACCTGATCAGCGATCTCTGAGGCATGTGGTCCCTGAGAATCGCCTGCGGCTTTATGACATGAAAGAGATAATCAATACCATTGCCGATAAGGGTTCTGTACTGGAGATCCGTGAGAAATTTGGCATCGGTGTTATCACGGCCCTGATCCGTGTAGAGGGTCGGCCAATGGGGGTGATAGCCAATAATCCTCATCATCTTGCAGGAGCG
>CAZJRI010000031.1:39974-40247 GCA_964548025.1 uncultured Pseudomonadales bacterium | reverse complement strand
CGATAGATGTTCGCTGACGAGTTTAGCGACTAGCTCGTTGCCTTTAGGTGTCCAGTGCTGATCGTAAGTAAAGTAGGTTTGTACGCCTTTGCTGCTTTGCTGACGTAGTTCTTGCGTCGCGCTGACAAAACCAATCCCCTCATTCTCGCAAAACTCCCTGATGACATTTTCCTGACGATCAATGCCTGAAAACAGGATTCGCTCGAATTCTTCTGGTGAAGGCAGAGACCTTCGTCGATAGGAAACGAAAGAACGCAATTGATCCATGGGAAT
>CAZJRI010000031.1:10395-39964 GCA_964548025.1 uncultured Pseudomonadales bacterium | reverse complement strand
AGCGGCAGAACCACATGTGGTTTACTTGGCGCATAAACAATTACCAGATCGATATTATTTTCATCAGCAACCTGTTTCATCTTTCGAAGGATTTCAGCAGCGAATGCCCATTCACCTGATTCTGCGAATTCTGACTGACTGCCATAGAGATAGCCGACTCTTTTTGGTTTGAATCCGTAGTAGTCCGCATCATTGCCACCACCAACCCGAACCGGCATCCACGACATTCGTGCATCATATTCAGGCACTGGTGCGTCAGAATTTATTGCCTCCAGCACCTCACTCGACAACCGCCTTAAACCGGCCGTTACCGGTGAACTCTTGGTCATACGAGATATCTCATCACCGATTGAGGGCTCATCGTCTGCTCTCTTGTCGCTCGCCGTGCGCCTGAAGTCATTCCCTTCATAAAGCATGAAGATCACAGTTTGAGGATCGAACTGAAGTCCAAGCTGCACAAAATTATTAAGGTATACCTGCGGATCAGACCCGGAAACACCCAGGTTGTATACCGACTGATCTGTATGTTCTGCTAGTCGTACCGGCCACGCCTGGTGATCGGAAACCTGGGAACCGGCAACGAACGAATCTCCCACCACCACAATATCGTACTGATCCTGAATATCCTTGTTTCGATATCCGAAGCGATCGGTCGTGAGTTCGATATCAACCGGATCATACCCTCTGGGTGCGTTGGGATAGGAGCGATGAACGGGCGGTTTGTCTTCAAAGGTTAATTCGTAGTGTTGATTCGGTGGACGATGGCGAGTTACGCCTTCGAGTTTTACCCCATTTGGACTGACAATTTCCTGTTCGACGTATCGCGGTGCCAGTAACCACTGACTACCCAGTATGACCGCGAAAATCGACATACCCGTCGAGAATACAACCGCAATGACGTTAAAAGCCATCTCACGGCCAAATCTCATATTCGACAGGAGCAGGTAGGCAAACCCCAATAAGAGCACATTGAGTATAAATATCTGACCAAACCGCTGCCTGGAATAAAGACCGAACAGGATTTCTTCCTGTTCTGCGATAAGTTCCAGCAGATCGCTGGTCACTGTCCAGAGCGACAGACTCAGCGCGATAACCAGCAGAGCAAGTATCCGGCGAATTAGTCTGGTGCGGGACATAACGACAAGTTGCTGCGATCTACGGTTGATGGGAGATTGGAATCAATGACAGACATTAAAACACAATCAGGTATGTCGAACACTTTATTCCTCAAGCTCATGGACAGCTTTTGCCTATTCGCAATCCATATCCTACTCATATATCGTCGGTAATACTGATACGAAACTTTATTGAGATGTGTACAGAATGATTCGGACAATAGTTCTGCTATTGGCGTCTACCCTCACCTTGACTGCGAATGCATCAGCGAATGATTCAGGCCAACAAACCTGGCTGGGATTTTTCTCCTACGAAGGCAGACAGATTCGCGCTGAAATTACGATCAATGACTTCAGTAGTGAAAACCCTGGCTTTATGCATCTGCCAGACATTGGTCTGGTTTATGTACCTGTTATTCAGGCAACGCTTGAAGACGGTCACGTTGAGCTGATTACAGGTCTGGGGCAGGCAACAGGCTCTCTTGCTGAAAACGGTGCAACGCTTAAGCTGAACTTCGTTCAGGCGCCCGGTCAGCCTGAGCTCGTTCTTATCAAGAACAATCCTGCGTTCGACAAGTTTCGGGTGCCCCGGCTGGATCAGAATCTCGAACCTGTGAGGCAGTATGCCTATAAGAAACCGGAGCTGATGGATGACGGTTGGGCAACCGGGGCTGCTAACGACCTAAATATTTCTCGACCAGATATTGAAAAACTTGTAACTCGTATTCTTAAAGCCGAAGAAGGTTTGATTAACACCCTGCTCATTGCAAGAGGTGGAAAATTGATCCTGGACGAATATTTCTATGGCCATGATCGTGATCAGATACACACCATACAGTCCATCACCAAGAGTGTTACCTCACTAATCTTCGGTGGGGTCATGCAGTCTCATAAAATTGATATTGGATCAACTATTCATGGGCTGTTTCCAGAACACAAGAATAAAAGATGGATAGTTGATAAGTACGATATCAGTATCGAACAGCTTCTAACGATGTCAGCCGGCCTTGACTGGAATGAGGAACTACCCTATACCGACCCTCGTAATTCGAATACAGCCATGAATGCCAGCCCAAGCTGGGTTGGCTATGTACTGGACAGACCTCGTTTAACAGAAGCTGGCATTAACTCGTCCTATACCAGCGGTCTCAGCATTTTACTGGGTGAGGTTCTCCACAAAATCACGGGTAACTATGTTGACGAAATTGCCCGTAGTGGTCTATTCGCTGATTTGGGTATCGATGAATTCAGTTGGACTGGTCATGCTGACGGGACAAAACATACGGGTGGTGGATTGTCACTCAGGGCCAGGGATCTTGCCAAATTGGGACAACTGGTTCTCGACGAGGGCAGGTGGCAAGGCAGACAACTACTTCCCGCAGAGTGGATCAACGCCTCGACAATCAGACAACTGCCGCTCAAGGGTGATATCAACAATCCAGGAGTGGGATATGGCTATCAATGGTGGATCATGAATTTCGAAACCGATAGACCATTCCACTGTATTGCGGGTCTCGGCTATGGCGGGCAATTTCTTGGTATCTTTCCTGAACTAGACCTGGTTCTGGTTATGAATGCCGAGGAGTTCGTCCCAGGTCCAAATTACGATATGAGTAGAATTGTGACCTCAGTACTCAAAGCTGTTGATCTGGAGTAGCTCATCTGCCGGAGCCACGAAGACAATGCCACCGAAACGATATCGCAAGACTCAAACCTGACACTACTTGCAGAGACAATACCTCCAGTGACATTATCCCTGTGTCAAATCTGCACAGCACTTACGGAATATGGACGTTACAACTCTACGGTCAGTAGGCAAAAGCAATCTTGAACTCAAACCACTGGGATTTGGTGGTGGCACTATCGGTGACCCAAAAGTCAGCAACGAAGACAGTCTGCTTACGGTGCAGGCAGCTTTCAAAGAAGGCGTTCGCTTTTTTGATACTGCACCCTGGTACGGAGTAGGTCGATCCGAACGCCGACTGGGTCTGGCGCTATCCGGCATCACAGATGACAGAGAAAGTTATCGCATCAATACAAAAATTGGGAAGACCCTGTTACCTGAAGCAGAACGGGACGATGCAAACAAAACCTTTAGCCCGGGTGGTCAGGTGCGAACTGTAAGGGACGCACGGTCAGGCTTCAGAGTCACTTTCAACTACTCCTATGACGCGATAATGGGTCAGCACTACGATTCGCTGCAGAGACTTGGTCACGCCAATGTAGACAGCCTGACCATTCATGACATTGACTGGGGATATCACTCGGAAGAACAACTTGCGCATCACCTCAAGGAGCTCTCAAGAACAGGGGGCGGCGGAGCTCGTGCTCTGGAGGAACTTCGGGACAACGGGATTATTCAAGCCATCGGTTGTGGCTGCAACCTGGAAGCGAGGAATCGTTATAGCTGGGATGACAGCAAACACGAAGACCTCGCAGAGAGAATTGCAGATCTGGTTGATCTCGACTTCTTCGTCATTGCAGGTGCTTATACTTTGCTGGAAACCAGGGCCATGAGAAGAATCCTGCCACTCTGCGTCGAGCGGAATATCGGTTGTATTGGCGCTACACCCTATGCAGCCGGTTGGCTGGTATCCCCTGACAACAATGCAACCTACATGTACGACACGGCACCACAAGATATCATCGAAAAATCAAATCGGATGCAGGAGATTTGTCGAGAATATGAGACGCCACTTGCAGCCGCCGCTATTCAGTTTCAGCTGGCACATGAGTCATTTGCGGCGATTATCCCTGGCGCAAAATCACCAGATGAAGTAACTGAAAACAATCGACTACTCGCGTTCCCTGTGCCTGCCGGGGTTTGGGAAGACTTCAAGCATGAAGGATTACTCGATCCTGCAGCGCCAACCCCAGACTAATCTTAGGGACCAAATAGAATTGACTGTGAAGAGAGTGATTTTGGGGCACAGAAGAATTAGCCCCGCAGAGACATCGTTTTACTGATCCTCCACCCGCTCCCCGATTTTTTGAAGCTGCCTGAGTCGTTCATCATCGACACCGAGGTGCTTCGATAACTCGATTTGAACTCGCGGGATATCCAGGGTGCCAGCCACGTACATTTCCTCAAGATCAGCCCAGTCTTTGGTTCGGTTGAAGAAGGACTTAAATACAGCCAGATCAAAGCACGACAGAAACGGCACGGACTGACCACCAAAGTTCTCCCATCTGATCCGGTGAATTAGCTCATCATGAAATTCCATGCTGTTTAGAAAGAGATCCACCGGCGTCTTATTCCACCAGAAGCGAGCCTGCCCATCTCGCTTTAATATCCTCAAATCCTGCCTTGTAACTTTCACCCCGTCTGGCAATGCATCAACAACACGCTGGAATTCAGCTTCCGGGACCAGCACATTTACATCGATATCGATGGTGCCCCGTGCACGTTCCGTGCACCAAGCAAGCGCAAGCGCTCCACCAAATGCATGAGGTAAGGAACTGCTCTCAAGCGCTTCATGAAGCTCAATGATCTGCTCAACCAGGTTATCCACGATCAGGAAATCTGGGCAGGTTCAGGAGACGCGAGGCACGATGCGGAAACTGTGCACTCAGATGCAGGACCGCAGCCAACTCTTCTCCGCGAGGAATACCATCCCTCTCTCGAATACGAGGCTGAAGCACTAGATCAACCCCGTTGCCACAGGCCTCTATAATTCGAAAAAAGGTCGTCGCTTTCGGTATCTTTTTCCCCTGTTCGTAGGCATGCAGTGTTGCATGAGAAGTACCCGCCCGTTTTGCAAGTTCTCTGAATGATAACCCTGAGTTCAGTCTGGATTGTCGGAGCGTATTGGCGATAAGTTGTTCATGAATATCCATAATTATATGTTATCCAATCGGATAACATATGTCATCAGCAATTTATAAGCCCAATTAGCGCATCTTCCCGATAATGGATAGATTTCCTGATAGAGCACTCGCCAGGCAATCGGCACCAACTCAAATCACTAACCTGCCCGGCGAAGCAGAATGTATCCAACGATAAAGCTCAAAATGATTGGTACCAGAATGGCAATTACGGGTTCGAAGCCGAACACCATGCTGGCGGGAGACAACAGGTCGTGAATGAACTTAAATATGATTCCGATCACCAGCCCGGTGACGATTCGAACCCCCATCGTTGCTTCACGCAGCGGCCCGAAGATAAAAGAGATTGCAACGAATACCAGGCCTAGCGTGGCTATCGGTTGAAGTACCTTGCGCCAGAACCCGAGTTCGAATTTGTTGCTATTAAGGCCCTGCGCTTGCATATATTTTATTTTTGCATTTAGTTGCCCGATAGACATCTTGTCTGGTTTGACCAAAATCTCTGTGCTAAGAAGGTCTGGCGAGAGTTCAGCGTCCCATCTGAGACTAGGCAACCGGGTATGGTTGGTAAATTCATCGGTTATTTCTGTCAGCACGACATCTTCAAGCAGCCAGTATCTTTCATCCACTCTTACGTCATGATAAACACCGCGCTGTGCAAACAGACTTTTGACGAGATTGTTCTCATCGTCAAAATAGTAGTGACTTACCCCTTCCAGAACACCACTTTGATTCACTTCATCAAAATGCATAAAGACATTTCCTTCGCGATACCAGAATCCGAATTCTGAAATGACCTTGTTTTCAACCGACATAGCCTTCTCGCGGTTAATACGCGCTGTCTGTTCGACGCCGGGCAGGATGTATTCACTCACATAGAGACCGACGACAATCAGAACCAACGTCGGCTTCATGGCGCTCCAGGTGATTGACCAGGTCGAGATACCCGCCGCTCTCATCACTGTCAATTCACTGTTGCTGGCTAATATACCGAGCCCGGCCAGACAGCCAATCATCGCTGCATAGGGTATAACATCACAAAAAAGGCGCGGCATGCTAAAGAGAACAAACAGAGCCGCATTGTAAATCGTATAGTTATTTCGAAGGTCTTCGATCTGATCAAGCAGTGTGAAGACACTCAGTATCCCCAGCAGACCCATTACCGTCAGGGTCATTGTCGCTGCTATTGTTGAACCAAGATAATAGTCCAGCCGTTTCATTCGCTACTCTTGCCAGCACTTATTGACGCAGGTATAAGGCGACTAAACCAGTGAGTTTTGTAGAGGCACAATACTATCGTCAGGTAAATTCCATGTATCCACCAGAGCCCAAATTCAATGGGTATCTGATCTTTTTCAAGTGCTGACCTCGCCGCTGACAGCGACACAACATACAAGAAACACAGGATCATACCCGGAACCAGACGGGTAAACTTACCCTGTCTTGGATTAACTCTGCTAAGCGGGATCGCCATAACAGCGATAATCGGAATCATCAGGACAACCGAAACACGCCAATGCAACTCTGAGAGATTTCTCAAACTCCGGTCTTCAACAAGGTCCATTGTTGAAATTGCCGTACGGCGACGGCGCCTTAGCTCCGCCTGTTCCTTCTCGATAAACTGGCCAAACTCCTCATACTGGATAATCTGGAAATTTCTCGTACCCGGTTTGCCGCTATATCTTGAACCATCTTTCAGAACAAGCAGTCGACTGCCGTTTGCATCAACCACCGTGGCTCCGCTCTCTGCCTTAACCGTGACAACTTCTTTCGCACCAAGCAACTCATCGCTTCGATATTCATTGATAAAGACTTTCTCGAGACTGCCCTTGGACTCAAGACTCTCGGCATAGGTGACCCGCCTGCCCGAGCGCAGCGTCTGAAATCGACCCGGCGCCAGAAGATCAAATTCAGTTAGATTTCTCTGGTTCGCAAACAGCGTATCAACCCTGCTTTCTCCCGTTGGTTTAAGCCATAGAGAAACCGCACCGGTCAATATCATCACAATTAGAGATAGAAAGAGTGTAATCACTATCAGTCGTCCGGGACCCACTCCACAGGCTTCAAGAATGATCATTTCACTGTCAGCATAGAACCGGCCATAGGCCATCATGATTGCGAGAAAGAAACTGATCGGAATGATGAGTTCAAGAAAACCGGGCAGTCGATAAGCCATGATCAGAAACACAATATCTTTGGTAATGGTGCCGTTTGCCGCCTGATCAAGGTAACCGCTGAATCGCCAGCCCATCGAGATCGCGAGAACAATACCGGCGACTGCCAACATTGTTAAAAAAACTTCCCTCGCGAAGTACCGATAAAGAATCAAAATAAAATCAATAGTCTGAGCTGACCGGGCAGTTTATAAGCGTTATATTATCCCCTTCACTTATCGCAATGTCTTTAGGAGTTTTTATGCAATTCGGAACCAAATCAGGCAATCCGTCAAAAACTCGCTGCCAAAGTGTTATGGTTGGCGTTTATCAGAATCACAAACTAAGTCCAACCGCTACCCTGTTAGATAAAGCCAGCCGTGGATTTCTTCGCAAAGTTGTCAAACGGGGTGATATCACGGGGAAAGTCGGTCAAGCGATCTCCCTCCACGATGTACCGGGCATCAATGCCCAGAGAGTGATTTTGGTCGGTTTCGGCAACGAGGAATCATCCGAACCATCAAAATACATCCAGATGTTGACAGGCGCAATCAACACCCTCAAACAACTGCCCGTGAAGAATTGTCTCTGCTGTTTGACCGAATCTGCGGCGGGGGACAAAGATCTGGGCTGGAAAACCCGCCGTCTTGTCGAGAAATTTGCTGCCGGATCCTACCGATTTACCGAAATGCGTGGAGAAGATAAACCGGAAGATGGAACCAATCTTGAGTCTGTTGATTTGCAACTCTCAGAGAAAACTGATCAGGAAACCATGCAGCAGGCGATCGCCGATGGTCTTGCTGTTGCAGAAGGTGTTGCTGCTGCCAAGGATCTTGGCAATACACCCAGCAATATCTGCACGCCCACTTACCTGGCGGAGAAATCAGTTCAACTGGCAAAGGATCATGAGTCACTGACGACAAAAGTTCTCGAAGAGAAAGATATGGAGAAACTCGGCATGGGCTCTCTCCTGTCAGTCGGTCACGGCAGTATTCAACCTTCAAAACTCATCGTCATACAGTACAAGGGAGCAAAACCAAAGGATGCGCCTCATGTGCTGGTTGGCAAAGGCATTACTTTCGATACCGGTGGTATAAGTCTGAAACCACCAGGAGCGATGCCAGATATGATTTACGATATGTGTGGCGCAGCAAGTGTTTTTGGCGCAATGAAAACCGTCGCAATACAGCAATTGCCGATTAACGTCGTAGGCGTCATCGCAGCCGCGGAGAATATGCCTTCCGATCGTGCTTCACGCCCAGGTGATATCGTTAAGAGCATGTCCGGGCAAACGATCGAGATCATGAATACGGACGCAGAAGGTCGCCTGGTGCTCTGCGATGCTCTCACCTACATAGACAAGTTCAATCCCGCCACGGTTATTGATGTCGCAACTCTTACCGGTGCCTGCATCGTCGCACTTGGAACTCATCCAAGCGCCCTTTATGCCAATGATGACGAACTTGCAGCTAATATCAATTCAGCCGGTGAGGACATTCATGATCGCGTCTGGCGAATGCCCTTATGGGATGAATATCAGACCCAGCTCAACAGTGCATTCGCAGATATGACAAATACCGGGGGTCGGGATGCCGGTTCGATAACAGCAGCCTGTTTTCTGTCGAGATTTACCAAGAAATACCGTTGGGCCCATCTCGACGTTGCCGGTACTGCATTTAAAGGAGGAGGCGCCCAAAAGGGTTCGACCGGCAGACCAGTACCACTTTTGTCCCAATACCTGATGGATCGGGCCGCGGGTACCGACTAAGCCCGGGAGGTGGAAATACCAGAAATGACAAGAATCGATTTCTACCAGGTGGCCAGCGATGAAACGCCTCTTTTATTCACCTGTCGATTGATAGACAAAATCTATCACCGGGGCCACCAGATCCATATTCACGCAGCAGATGATAAGCAGGCGGAAGAACTGGATGAGTTACTATGGCATTTTCGACCGGATCGTTTTATTCCACATGAGATAACTTCGAATACCGAGTCTTCGAAAGCCGGGGTAAAAGTGAAGATCTCTCATATTGATGAGCCGGATCATCAGGATATCCTCGTTAACCTGTCAGGTAGAGTGCCGCATTTTTTCAGCAGGTTCGACCGGGTGGCAGAGGTGGTTCCACTTGATGAAAACAGTCGTGATTCTGCCAGGGAGAACTACGGCTTCTATCGTGATCGGGGTTATCAACTGCACTATCATGAGATGACGCGAACTAAATAAAGAACAGGGTATTAATTCAGTACCAAAGCAAATGAGAAATGGCAGATAACAAAGATACCAAAGACGAGATGATTCCTGCTCAGATTCCTCTCCTGGACGATGTGGCATTCCACACCAGCCTGCCATTGCCAGTGAAGAAAAGACCTGTTAATCACAAACCAGCCCTGAGCGAGCCAGCACCCAGGGCCACCGATTTATTCGGAGGGGCAAATGAAACAGAAGTCAGCGGATCAGATATGGCGAATTCTCCCGCAGTTGAGCAAGATACCATTCGCAAACAACTCGAAGAGAAGACCTCCGTCGTCATTGATTCACTTGTCCAGGAGTATTCGGATGAGATTGTCAGGCGATTGCGCGACGAGTTGTCATCTATACTCAACGATCTTGACCTGGACGGGCCCGAAGAGCCCAAGACATGACCACATTAATGCCAAATGATCACAACCGCTTTATTAGCCTGTATAATCCTGCCCCACCTATCGTCCCGCATAGGCATAAAGGACAGCAATAGAGCCAAGTAGCAAAGCATGAAGAAGTACCAACCACAGGATATCGAGAATACCTGGTATCAAAAATGGGAAAACGCCAATTATTTTGCCCCATCGGGCAATGGCCAGCCATTTTCAATCGCCATACCACCGCCGAACGTTACCGGCACATTGCATATGGGGCATGCCTTCCAGCACAGTCTCGTGGATTCGCTGATCCGCTATAGACGCATGAAAGGTGACAAAACCCTCTGGCAGATGGGCACCGATCATGCGGGGATTTCAACCCAGCTCCTGGTAACGGAGCAATTGGCGGCACAGGGTGTTAAACCCAGTGACCTTGGTCGTGAGAAGTTTCTCGACAAGGTCTGGGACTGGAAAGCCGAATCAGGTGATACCATCACAAGGCAACTACGCCGTCTCGGCGCATCGCTGCACTGGGAAACAGAGAGATTCACGCTGGATGAAGGTTTGTCCAGAGCCGTACTGGAGGTTTTTGTACAACTCTATGACGAAGGTCTCATTTACCGGGGTAAAAGGCTGGTCAACTGGGATCCGGTGCTTAAGACTTCAATTTCCGATCTGGAAGTGGAATCAGAAGAAGAAAACGGTCACCTGTGGCACTTCAAGTACCCGCTGGTAGATAACCCTAACGAATTCATGGTAGTTGCAACCACGAGACCCGAAACAATGCTTGGAGATACGGCCGTCGCTGTTCACCCAGATGATACCCGGTATAAGCATCTCGTTGGCAAAGAGGTTCGTTTGCCACTTACTGATCGCACACTTCCTATCATCGCGGATTTCTATGTTGACAGTGAATTTGGCACAGGTTGCGTGAAAATCACGCCTGCACATGACTTCAATGACTACGAAGTGGGTAATCGCAACAATCTGGATTTAATCAACATCTTTAACGATGATGCGTCACTGAATGACAACGCTCCCCCACCCTATCGTGGTCTCGACCGGTACGACGCACGAAAACAAATCGTAAGTGATCTCGAAGCATTGAACCTGATCGAAGATATTGAAGACCATAAAATGGTTGTTCCAAGAGGAGAGAAATCAGGCGTAGTGGTCGAGCCTTATCTGAGTGATCAATGGTTTGTCAAAATCAAACCCCTGGCAGAACCTGCCATCAAAGCTGTAGAGGACGGCGACATTGAATTTATTCCCAGAAATTACGAGAACACCTACTTCTCGTGGATGAGGGACATTCAGGACTGGTGCATTTCCCGTCAGCAATGGTGGGGACACAGAATTCCAGCGTGGTACAACGACGCAAGGGAGATCTTTGTAGGTCGGAGTGAAGAAGAAGTTCGTGAAAAATATGACCTGTCGGACGACGTCAAACTGACTCAGGATGAAGATGTGCTCGACACCTGGTTCTCATCAGCCCTGTGGACATTCTCAACGCTGGGCTGGCCAGACAAGACCGTGGAGCTCGAAACATTTCACTCCACCGACGTTATGGTTACAGGTCACGATATTATCACCTTCTGGGTTTCAAGAATGATCATGATGACCCTTAAGTTCATGGGTGAAGTACCGTTCAGGAAAATCTACGTAACGGGCCTGGTAACAGATGCCGAAGGGCAGAAAATGTCGAAATCAAAGGGGAATGGGCTGGACCCCCTCGACATTATCGACGGGATCAGTGTCGATGAATTGGTCAAAAAACGTACCAGCAACATGCTGCAGCCTAAAATGGCGGCAAAGATCGAGAAAGCAACACGCAAGGAATATCCCGAAGGAATTGCAGCCTACGGAACCGACGCATTGCGGTTCACTTTTTATTCGATAGCCACCAGCAGCAGAACCATCAAGTTCGATATGAATCGCGTCGAGGGCTACCAGCATTTTTGTAACAAGTTGTGGAATGCCGCCAATTTTGTCTTCATGCATACACTGGAGCAGGCCGGTGACCCGCAACTGGCGAAAGGAGAAAAAGAACTCAGCACTGCTGACCTCTGGATCACTTCAGAACTACAAAAAGCCATATCAGCCGTTAATCTCGCCATGCAGACGCATCGTTATGATCTGGCAGCCAAAGCGATTTACGAGTTCGTCTGGGACGAGTTCTGTGACTGGTATCTGGAACTGAGTAAACCGGTACTGAATGCAGATGATGCTTCTGAAGCACAGATTCGAGCGACCCGATATACGCTTATCTCAACACTCGAGACCACACTCAGGATGGCTCATCCCTTTCTGCCATTTATGACTGAAGAAATCTGGCAACAGATACCCAGAACAATTCGTGGCCAGGGCGAGACCATCATGCTTCAGCTCTTTCCCGAACCAGATAGTTCACTTATCGATCAGTCCGCCGAGGCTGATATCAAGTGGATTAAGGCAGTAGTCACTGCATCACGGAATATAAGAGGCGAGATGGATATTTCCTTCGGAAAACCCATACCTGTTCTCTTATACAACGGAAACGAAACAGATAAGGCGCGACTTGAGAAGAATCGCTCGCTGTTGGAATTTCTGGTAAAACCGGAACGGTTCGAGTGGCTTGAACAGGGTGCCGAAGTGCCGGTTTCCGCCACTCACCTGGTTGGTGATATGCAGGTTCTGGTTCCAATGAGTGGATTGATAGACAAAGAGAAAGAAATTGTGCGCCTGGAGAAGGAACTAGACCGGAAGCAGAAAGACAAATCCCGGGCGGAGGGGAAAATCAGCAACCCCAATTTCCTCAACAAGGCACCTGCAGATGTCGTTCAGAAGGAACGGGATAAGCTTGATGATCTGATCTCGGCTATCAAGCAACTTGAGGAACAAAAAGCACGGGTGAACTCTATCTAACCAGGACAGTTCACCACGAAGTCGCTCCCCAGAACAAACCGTAAAAGCAGCTTTAGAAAAGCAGCTTTGAAAAGGCAACGTTAATTTAATGTTAGCGGCAATAGATTCAATGGATTGCTGAATTTCTAGTAATTTTACAAAATTGGAACTGAATCCTGATTTTTCAGATTGGTGAAAAACAGCCATTCATAACTTAAACTAAATGTTGGCGCGGTTTTAGAGAGGAATCTGACAGATTGTCGTACTCCGTCAGGTTTTTCTGAACAATAATCACCAAAAAGCACAACAACTCGCCTCGACCGGCCGTTACCGACAAATACCCTGTATGACCCCCAACTTTACCGTTATTTTCTCTCCGAACAGGCCAAATTTTGATTCCGGTGAAATATGTTTTAAAAAAAGACTTGCACAGGCCGCGAGGTTTCTGTATTAATCTTCTGGTTCTCAGACCACTGGGTTGAAGAACGGGTGGCAATAATAAGAAAAGAGGTAATTGGCTATGTCTGAACGCCAGTCTGGGACCGTAAAATGGTTCAACGACGCCAAGGGTTTCGGTTTCATCGAACGAGAATCAGGAGAGGATGTTTTCGTTCACTTCCGTTCAATACGCGGTGAAGGTTATCGAACACTCAAACAGGGTGCTCGCGTGGAATTCGATATCTCAGAGACAGAAAAAGGTTTTCAAGCTGAGGATGTGGCAGAGGTTTAACGCACTCCATCGAATCTGTTAGAAAAAACCTGCAGAAGACTACATCTGCAAAACATCAATGTGGTTAGCAACTACTTCAGATTACTGACAGTACCACTTTGCCAGTAGTATTGTCCGATGCAACCAATTCGTGTGCTTGTTCAACTTCCGTCACTGGAAAAACTGTATCAATGATTGGCCGGATTTCACCAGATGCTATTTTTGGCCAGACAAATTCAACCAGTTGACCGATTACTTCCGCCTTCTCGTCTAATGATCTCGCTCTTAAGGTTGAGCCAATAACTCTTGCTCTTTTCATCATCAATGCGGCGAGATTGATCTCAGTTTTGGCACCGCCCATCAACCCGATCAGGACCAACCGGCCATTGAGCCCGAGCAGTTTTAAGTTATCATCAAGATAACTCCCTCCGACCGGGTCCAGGATTACATCAATACCTCCCTTGCCTGCAAAAGCTGCGGCTTTTTCACTGAATGACTCAACATGACGATTGCTACCGCCCGCTGCGCCAAGTTCAATACAAGCTGAAAGCTTCTCATCGTTGCCCACAGTGACAAAACAGGGGTTATCGAACGACTTGCATAGCTGTACGGCAGCAGTACCAACGCCGCTTGCACCAGCATGCAAAATCACCTTCTCTCCTGGCTTGAGTTTCGCTTCCATGAATAAATTCAACCAGGCAGTTGCGAAAACTTCCGGCAGACAGGCACCGTCGACCATCGACAGATCACCTGGTATCTCTGCGACACTACCCTGGTCAACCGCTGCATATTCACTATAGCCGCCACCAGCCATAAGCGCGCAGACCCTGTCGCCCACTCTCCATTGATCTACCCCTTCACCCAGCGCCTCTATTTCACCGGCACATTCAAGACCCATAATCGCACTGGCTCCAGGTGGTGGTGGATACATTCCCCGTCGTTGCATTAAATCTGCACGATTTATGGCTGTCGCATGGATCTTGATTAGCACCTCACCATTACCTGCGACCGGCTTTTCTGACTCCGCCCAATGCATTGCCCCATCATCGTCGACAGCTACTGCTTTCATATCTTTCTCCAGGAAATCTGTTCGGGAATTATGTCCATCTTTGTTCTAAAAGTTCTCTAGTAGTGAGGCGGGGGCGGTTCCGGTTCATCAGGAAGCGAATTTTCCATCGATTTTAAATGTTCGACCACTCGCGTAATCTGATTTTGCATTTCAATAATCTGTTGCTGTTGGCTTCCCAGGGCATCGTCCAGCTTCTGGATTAAATCTTCCTGAAAAGCCAGTTTGGTTTCCAGATTCTCAAACCGATCATTCATGATCTCCTCCAAACCTTGTGGATGAAATAATCATCGTCCCCGTCTCAGTAGTTAAGTCTGACCTTTATGCCTTTCTCGTGCAGCCACTGTTTTAATCCACTGACGGTATATTCTCCAAAGTGAACCATTGAAGCTATCAGCGCCGCATCTGCCTTTCCTTCAGTCAGAACTTCATAAAGATGTTCCGGTTTACCGGCTCCCCCTGAAGCGATAACCGGTATGGAGACCGCCTCAGCGATCATCCTCGTCAAGGTGATTTCATATCCTTCTTTCGTCCCATCAGCATCGATAGAATTTATCACAAGCTCACCAGCGCCCAATTCCTCCCCTTTCAGCGACCATTCCAATGCGTCTATACCCATCGGTTTTCGACCGCCATTTATGACCACCTCGTATCCACTCGGAAATTCACGACTCTGCCCCACTTTCAGGATGTCAATTGAGAGAACGACATTCTGATTACCAATTGCATGTGCGCACTCTGAAATCAATTCTGGTCGTTGCACAGCAGCCGAGTTTACATTTATCTTTTCCGCACCGGCCCAAAGCAGACTGTTCGCATCTTCAACTGATCGAATTCCGCCACCGACAGAGAACGGGATATAAACTTTCTCCGCAACTGCCTCAACAACATCCAACATGATATTGCGTTGATCACTTGATGCGGTGATGTCATAGAAAACCAGTTCATCCAGTCCATCTGCATAGTACTCAATCGCTTTCTCGACGGGATCTCCAATATCACGCGTATCAACAAATTTGACACTCTTGGCCAGCTTGCCGTCTCTAACATCGAGACAGGAAATGATTCTCTTGCTCAGCATGAGGTACCCCCTTCCCAACGGGCGAATTCCGCCAATACTGACAACCCTTTTTCACCGCTTTTCTCAAGGTGGAACTGGGTCGCAAACAGATTGTCTTTCGCCAGTATCGAGCAAAACTCGATACCATAGGTCGTTTTACCTATGACAGAATCCTTATCCATTGGCTTTGCATAATAGGAGTGCACAAAATAAAACTCATCACCTGATTTAACCCGACTAAGCATGGGATGGGGACGCAGAATTTCAACTTCGTTCCAGCCTATGTGAGGTATTTTCAGTACCCTATCCTTGAAATCAAAACGATGGCATGCGCCCTCAACCAGCGTCAGGCACTCTTTCTCACCCTCTTCCGTATAGCCCAGAACAATCTGGCTACCCAGACAGATACCCAGAATGGGTTTCCCGGACCGAAAAGCCTCACCAAGCGCTTCGAAATGACCTCTTTGATGCAATGTATCAATCGCACTGACGGCAGAACCGACACCTGGGAAGATGACTTTATCAGCTTTCAAAATATCTTCCGGGTCGGAGGATATGAACGCGTCAATATCCACTTCGTGGCAAGCCCTTTGTACGCTTCTTAGATTGCCAGCATCATAATCAACAATAACTGCTCGCATGCAGTGCAGACTCCTTGGTTTAAAAGATCGTCGTTTATTTGTGAGTTCGAAAGAGCGCGCATTATAGAAGAAAATTCATGCCAGCCAACCCTGTAATTGGCATTAAATGTCTGTATTATATATGTAATACAGATAATTGCCCCCACGACGATGAAACTATCTATTGAAAATCAGGCTTCCACACCAGTGTTCCAACAGATCATTGATCAAATTCACTTCGCGATTAACACCGGCGAACTTAAACCGGAGGATAAGCTACCCAGTATCCGTAGTGTCGCCAAAGACAACAAGATAGCGACCAATACCGTTGCCAAGGCCTTCCGCCAGTTGGAGTTCAGAGGCGTCATCAAAGCAAAAGACAGATCTGGATATATCGTTGTCGACAATCAGACGAGCAGATACCAGTCCCGGGGAGTGAGTTCTGATAAGTCCGAGGTTCATAATGTCGTCGATAACCTGGATGCTGGCGCAATACCCGGTGCATTCTGCAAGATAACTGAGGATTTTCTGGGCGGAGATCCGGAAAAGTGCAACATCATCCATGCCGATGGCAGTGGTACAAAATCCATTATCGCGTATCTCAAATATAAAGAGACAGGGGACGTGAGCGTCTTCCACGGCATCGCTCAGGACAGCATCGTGATGAACCTGGATGATCTGCTCTGTGTTGGTATCAACGGGCGCATTCTCATCTCCAATACTATCAATCGCAATGCATTAAACTGCCCCGGAGAGGTCGTGTCTGCGCTTATCGAAGGAAGCGAGTCTTTCATGTCTGGCCTTCGAGACCAGGGGATAAATATCTACTCCGGCGGGGGAGAGACCGCTGATGTGGGTGACCTCACAGGGACGGTTGTCGTTGATTCATGTGCTGTTGCGATCATGAAGAAATCAGATATCGTCAGAAACGAAATCGGATCTGACCTTGCTATTGTCGGGCTCTCATCCACAGGCCAATCTACCTATGAATCCAATGCCAATAGTGGTATCGGCAGCAATGGCCTGACAAGCGCGCGCCATGACATGTTAAGCAATTACTATGCTGAGAAGTACCCTGAAACTTTTGATCCCAATATTTCTCGTGATCTCGTTTATTGTGGGCCCTATCGTCTGCAAGATCCGCTTGCCGGTTCTGAATTGAATGTCGGTGAAGCCATATTGAGTCCAACCCGCAGTTATGCGCCCGTCATCTACAGTGCACTGGCTGAACTGGGTCAGCAGATTCATGGGTTGATTCACTGCTCTGGCGGAGCACAGACAAAATGCATGAAATTCGGGCGCAACGTCCACTTTGTGAAGAACGACCTCTTCCCGACGCCTCCCCTGTTTAGTGCTATACAGGCAGCATCAGGCACGGATTGGCAAGAGATGTACAAAGTCTTCAATATGGGGCATCGCATGGAAGTTTACCTGCCTTTGAACAAGGTTCAGGAAATGATAGATATAGCAGACTCATTCGGGATTGAAGCGAAACAGATCGGCTATACCGAAGCTTCTGAAACCAACTGTCTGACCCTGATTGATCCTTTAGGGAACACCTTTACGTACTAGGCCGGATATTTCACCAATGCGGCCCACCTGGGCGGCCCCACCTGGGCGGCCCCCACTAGGCGGCCCCCACTAGCCGCAACAGTCGAGAAGTATTATTCTGGGCATTAAATCTGAACCGTTCGAGTACTCGCAATGGATGATAATTTCGATATCTTCAAGCAATTCGAAGAAAACCTGACAACCCTGGCGGAGAAAGAAGGCTCAGACCTTTATCTCAGTGTGGGGGCACCACCCAGTGCAAAGTTCTACGGCACCCTGAACCAGCTAGGTGACAGACCCATGGAACCCGGCGAAGTGCTGCAGATAGCCAATTCCGTGATGAATGAAGAACAGGTTCAGACATTTGCTGACAGCCAGGAAATGAATCTGGCCATATCAAGACCAGGTCTGGGCAGGTACCGCGTCAATATATTCCAGCAGAGAAATGAAGCAGCAATGGTGATTCGGCGCCTGGGCGACACCCTGCCAAATTATAAAGAGCTGGGTCTTCCTCCCGTTTTGCCCAAGCTGATTATGTCCAAACTCGGTCTGATTCTGTTCGTTGGTGGTACTGGTTCGGGTAAATCAACTTCCATGGCAGCCCTAATTGACTACAGGAACCAGAAATCCAAAGGACATATCATCACCATCGAAGACCCGGTGGAATTCACGCACCCACACAAGGGTTGCATCGTAAACCAGCGAGAAGTCGGTACAGATACACATTCATGGGAAGACGCCCTGGCTAACACCCTGAGGCAGGCACCAGACGTTATTCTGATCGGCGAGATTCGTCACCAGGAAACAATGGAGCACGCACTGGCCTTCGCTGAAACGGGACACCTTTGTCTTTCGACACTGCATGCCAACAATGCAAACCAGGCCATGGACCGGATTATCAATTTCTTTCCTGAAGAAAGACATGCGCAACTGCTCTCAGATCTGGCCATCAACATGAGGGGCATCATATCCCAGCGCCTTATCCCAACCGTCGATGGGAAACGAGCGGCAGCTATCGAAATTCTTTTGGGTACGCCAAGAGCCGCTGATCTCATTATGAAGGGGGATGTGGGATCGTTAAAGGAGTTGATGGAAAAATCCGGTGAACAGGGTATGCAGACTTTCGACATGGCGCTGTATAAACTCTACAAGCAAGGGAAAATCACCCTGGAAGAAGCGCTGAAGAACGCTGATTCGAAGAACAACCTCAGGCTTAAAATCACCCTTGATGAAAATCCTGCAGGCAAGAAAAAGGCTGCTGAAAAGGCGGCCGCATCCGCTGACAAAAAAGGTGCAGGTAAGCCCGCTGCTAAACCCGAGAAGGCTGCTCCCAAAGCCGAGAAGGATGATAACCCTCTTGCCAATCTGTCGCTGACGCCTATGGATGATGATGAGAAGAAAGAAGGGGCTTAAGACGAATTACGCGTACCCAATGCTACAGATACGCAGGCCTTAAGTAGGTGTCTTTGGGCCAGAGACCATAGGCATGCTAATTACTGACAAATCACACCAGTTTCTTCTGAAGCGCCTGATAGAAAGCTTTCACGTAGGGCAATGAATAGGTTGATTTTCTGGCAACAAATCTGACAGGCCGACTCAGCCCTTCGGAACTCAAATCGATCATGCATGAATTCGGGACTTTCAATGTTCTGGCCACACCAACGGGCACCAGGCCATGCCCGAAACCGGCGATCGCCATTTGAGCCACGCCAAAAAAGGATTCCAGCGATACTGTTCTTCGTATTTTTAGTCGTTCGGCATCCGCTTTAAAAGATCGCCAGGCACCTGAATAGTCTTCAATCGTGATCACTTCGAGAAAATCTTTCTGGGGCCAGTCAATCTTATTTAATCCTGAAGGGATTATGACCATGGGTTCGTGAGAAAGAACCTCAGATTGCAGATCTGTATCTAACGAGTCTAATCCGGTGCAAACCCCAACCATGAATTCACCGGATCGGATTCGATCCAGCACCACCGGTGTTCGATGAGTATGGAAGACGAAGTGCACATCCGGCATTTCCTTGCGCACCTCATAAAAAACGCTGGGTCCCCAGGAGGATAATATCGCCTCCGATACACCAATGATGAGTTCGCCCTTTCCGGCACTGCCATCATCCACAAAAATGTCACGGAGGCCGGACAAAACCGGCGAGATTTTATCTACTAGCTGCTGACCATGTTGAGTCAGCACCACCCGTCGACCTTTCTTCTGTATGAGTTTTCGATCATAGTATTTTTCAAGAACGGCAATTCGCTTACTCACGGCGGATTGGGATATACGCAATTCCGTACTGGCTTCCAGCATGGTTCCCGTTCGGGACAGAGCCAACAGCGTTTCAAGGTTTTCAATCATAGAATATATTCCATATTGGGATACATTCTATTCTTTCTATTCGCTTTTATCACTTGTCACTGATCACCAGAATTCCTGTGTGTTTTCAAGGCTTGCCATTAGTGACCTATCTGCTCCTGACATTTGCGACCCTGGCCACGAGTATTATCTCGGGTGTGCTGAGTATGGCCGGAGGCATGATATTAATGGGCGTATTTGGATTCTTCCTCTCCGTGCCTGCCGCCATGGTGCTGCATGGCGTGGCACAAACGGTATCCAATGGCTCAAGAGTCTGGTTGCACCGACGACATCTGAAATGGAATGTGCTGATTCCCTACTCGGTGGGAAGCTTCATCGTTCTTGCGGTTTTTGTGCTGGTGACATTTGTTCCGAACAAAGCCATCGTCTTTATCCTTATCGGCAGTTTCCCGTTTATCGCACTGATATTACCCAGGACGATTAACCTCGATATGCAGCGCAGACCCGTTGCTTTTTTGTCCGGCCTGGTCGTCACAACTGCTCAAATGCTTGCAGGCGCATCGGGACCGGTACTTGATATCTTCTACGTCAAGAGCAGTCTGACCAGATACGAGATTCTTGGTACCAAGGCCATCACCCAGACCCTTGGTCATATTCTCAAACTCATTTATTACGCCTATTTTATTTCTCTTTTCGCCAATAGTGCATCACCAACAGCTCCCCTTGGCGAAGGTGCTGTTGATTTGCCTTTCTGGATTTATCCTGCGGTGATTGCAGCGGCAATATTGGGAAACTGGCTTGGCAAACAGATAATCGAGAAGATCAATGATGAGTTGTTCAAAAGGGTTGGTCGTTACGTCATCATGGTTATCGGTGTCGTATACATCGGAAAGGGTATCGTTGAACTCCCGATATTCAACTAACGACCGTCTATCGGTCGCAGCCAACCGTTCAATCCTTCGTAGTCGTCTCATTTAGCACCGATGACTTACTATCTGTATGTGAAATTTATCCAGTTATTGATTCTGGCTGGTGGCATCGCCATGCAGCCAGCATTTGCAGAGGTCTTCAAATGCAAAGACAAAAACGGGCAAACCGTTTTTGCCCATGTGCCCTGTGCTGCTAAAAAAGCACCTGACCCTGCGATAGCCCAGCGAAAACAACAGCAGGATAACAGTCAGCGATTGAGAGAAATTGATGCGCAGCTCAATCTGTTACAAGCTACCATAACGATGTTACAGGAGTATCAGGATCAAGAACTCATTACTGCGGAACAATCTGAATCCGATGAGCAATCACTCTATGAAAGGCAGAAAATCATCCGAAATCGCATCGGCACACAAATCAACGATGAATTAGCCAAAATGAGTAAGCTGCGAAAGGAGCGCAGTGATTTGCTCAGGTTGGAGAACCGTTAACCCGGTAACGTCTAAACTAGTCTGGCTCAACATCAGACTCCGGTATCCAAATCAACATAACAAACAGCGTACCAGCCTGCATCAATTGCCAGAACACGCCCAATATATACAATCCAAGTTCAAAGCCTGGTAAGACAGCGGCAATATTCACCCCCTGCAACAGAAGAACAGCCAGACCACCAATGATTAGTTGCAACCTCACGGCTATATGGCTGTTTCGCTCCAGTTTACTAATCATAATCACCTGCCAGGCTACCATCACTGCCAGCACCGCTGCACACCAGCGCATGGTTTCTGCTTCGCTCTCAATAAACTCCAGGAGCAGGAAGGGAAGGAAGCAGAACAGGGAAGCAAGAATGCTGTGAATGACCATTCCGTGAAAACGATTGGCATTTGTCCTTGACCACTTCTCGGACTCACGCCTCTTAAAGATGACGACTATCGAAGAGAATCCCGCCATTGTGATTGCAACTTCTGCCAGCGTCAGTAATGTGTCCAATTGATTGATCTTACTCTTGTCGAATGGGGGGTAATCAGGCGGCCTGTTCGTTCTCCATCACCGGTTTGATGACAAACAGCAAATCACCTTCGTTAACCTGTTGGCCTGTAGCAAGATTTATCCTGGTAATTTTGTATTTGTTTCCGGATGAGTATAACTCTCCGTCCTCGCTTGCGAAGGATGAGAGATTCATGGGGGTAAACATCTTCATGGCTTCGAGCTGACACAAGGTATCTTCGGTGGTAACGATGTCACCCACATTAATGTACTCGGGTTCGGACGGTGAAGGCGTTCTGTAGAATACACCGGTTGAAGGGGACAGCACTTTGATTTCATCGCTGCCTTCTATCTTCAACATCTCTAAATCGAGGCTGGTGCTGCTGATGCCTGAAGCTTCCTCAATTTCTTTGATCAGTTCGCCAACGTCAATGCGGTCGAGAAAATCCGGCAGATATCCCGTATCGTAAACGCCCTTCTGGAACTCATCATCTTTGAGAATTCGCTTGATGAGACTGATATTCGTGCAAATGCCATGAATTTTAACTTTCTCAAGGTACGCCAGCATTTTCTGGGTAACATCCTGCCTGTTCTTTCCATGACAGATAATCTGGATAATCAGGCTGTCGTAGAAAGGCGAAACAACCTTACCCTTACCGGCCATCGAGATCAGTTGAAAATCTTCTTCTTCAGGTAGTTCACACTCAGTGATTTCACCGGGCGTCGGGGTAAACGATACATTGCCTTCTGAATCGAGAACCGCTTTCTCGGCATTGATACGGACCTCAAGACCATATCCCTTCTCAACCGGTTTCAGATCGGCAATTGATTCACCGGAGGCAATATCAAATTGTTTCTTCACGATATCGATGCCGGTAACCGCCTCGGTCACGGGATGTTCAACCTGCAGTCGAGTATTCATTTCCATGAAATAAACCGCATTGCTTGGGACGTCGTAGATAAACTCAACCGTGCCCGCACCAACATAATCGACCGCATCTGCGATCTTTTCAGCATAGGTCAAGACCTGTTTTCGCAACTTATCCGGCAGCATTGTAGAAGCCGATTCCTCCATCAGTTTCTGGTTGTTTCGCTGGACGCTGCAATCACGTAATCCCAGCACTCTGGTATTACCGTGAGTATCTCTCAGGATCTGTACTTCGATATGCCGAAGAGAAGTGACGAATTTCTCAATATAGACATCACCATTACCGAAGGCTGCCTTCGCTTCTGTTGTAACACGCTGGAACAGACTATGAATCTCTTCAGGTTTGTTGACCACCTGAATTCCCTTGCCGCCACCGCCATGAACCGCCTTCAGAAGAACGGGATAAACAACCTGTTCTGATATCTCAGCAGCCTGTTCGGATGAATTCACGATGCCATGACTGCCGGGTACAACCGGCACATCGTTATTCATCGTTGTGCTGATCGCATTCGACTTATTGCCCATGGTCTCCATGCTGACGACCCTTGGACCGATGAAATTTACCGAGCGCTGTCTAACGATTTTTGCAAAATTCGGATCTTCAGACAGGAATCCGATGCCCGGGTGCAGAGAATCTACCTGCTCAATTTCCGCAATACTCAGTACGCTCAATGCGTTCAGGTAACTCTCATCCGACGTATTGCCTCCAATGCAGACCAGGGAATGTTTCGAATCGTCTCTCACCATATCAGCCGCCACCGATTCCATATCAGGATCTGACTGAATCAGAACAACTTCGTATCCAAGCGCTTTTGCCCGGGACACGAGCTTCACCGCAGTGCAACCCCGGGCATGAATCAATATTCTTTTAACAGGGCTAAAGAGATCATCCTCTGATCTCACCGCACGATTAACCACTGGCTCCGCTGCCGTCAATGTGCCAGACATGATTCTTTCAACGACCTGTTCAACCGTTTCGGTAGGCAAGGGTATTTCAGGGTCTATCTCTCTTAGTTCATTGTCAAACTCATCGTTAAATGGATGTTTAACAAGACCGCGCATTGAACCCGCTTTGACAGACAGATAATTACTGAACAGACAGGTAAAGGGGAGATTTGACTCAACTACCGTCTGACCGGCAAAAGGCATTTTTGTACCGGTAAAATAATACGTCTGGGCCAGCGGGTGAGTGACGAAACTCGCTTGCGCCCCGCCGGTACAATCCGCAAATCCAAACATGATAATCGGCAGATCATTATCCCGTACGAAGCGGGTAATCCGATCATTCACCACCGCCATGGTAAACAGTGCAGAGGCTCCTTCTTTGGTTTGCATGCCACCTGATGAGATAAAACATACAATTGGTAATCTCTGTACTGCACATTCAACCAGGAGTTTGCAGAATCTGATGCAATCCGAATTATCGATACTACCAGCCTGAAAGGCGACATTCGGGAGTACGATACCCGCCCGGTAACAACCCTTCTCGGTCTTGAAATCCCCTATCCCCGTTATGAGCCCATGGGGACGAACTTCTTTTTTCAGTGCTGACTCAATTGAAGGTCTGAAAGTTGGAAAGGAGACCGGGTTGGATGAGAGCAAATCGTCATAGAGTTCTTCAAAGTTCTCGATATATTTGTCGCGCAATGATTCAAAGGTTGTTCGGCCACTCCTTTTCTCTTTCTCAACAGCTTCATGGAATAGTAAATCCCGGTAGGCAATCGTAAGCCTGTTCCAGAAATCTTTCCGGCGTCCAATTCGAACCGGTTCGACCTTTCCTTCATAGAGCTTTCCGCCTCTGTTAGCCAGATAATATTCTGGCAACAACTTCTCAAAGAAAAAGCTGACAACGACGAAGAGGGTATCTGACTTATCTTTGTGAACAACCCTGATCCACTCTTCCACCGACTTGAGAAAGGTTGCACTCAGCGAACGCTCAGCCAGTTCAGCTATCCAGGCAGCGAATCTCGATTTTATTTCTTCTTCATCAACTTCTTTGAAAGTGGCTTCAGTCTTTAACTCAGAGACTGAACGATCAATCAGGTGGTCAATGAATTCTGCAGAAAGAGTCCTTGATTCATGCGCCTGTTTTGCCAGGGCTGCAAGATCGGTAATCAGATTGTTGTAAACATAGCTAAACGTAATCAGGTTCTGGCATTCGAGAATAAAGTCATCCCTGATATCTTCATCCAGAACGACATCCAGAATAGTTCTGTTCTGGTCGGTAGGATCAATTTGCTTGTCCGTTTTTCGATTGATATAGGACCAGAGTGTATCTTCCAGAAGACGTCTGTTCAGTTTGACCGGACTTGTTTCAGGTTCAGTGACGGCAATAAGCTTCTGGGAGTATTCGGACAAAGTCTGAGCCGAGAGTATTTCGGCATCATAAAGACTGTTGTCTTCCATGATCAGGTTGAGTTCTCCCGCCAGTTGACTACTGAGCAGTTCTTCACTTTTCTCGTCTATATATTCAGAGCCAAACAGCTTTTTACCTTCGTGAGTAAATCTCGTTTTAAGTTGAGAAATAAAGTCACTTTCACTTTCTGCCATGGTTCGAAGTAGTGCTTTTACGTCTTTTATATCCGAAACGTTTAACAGGTAGGTGCTGGTCTCCTGATCACTGATGTGATCCATCAGCGCAACGAGATTATCCTTGCTGTTGGCTTTCCATCGATTATAAAGGTGCAGACCGCAAAGCATGCCGAGATCACGTTTGGCGTTCTCATAATTCTGTATGGGTTCGCCAAATATAAGTTGTGCAATCCGGCCACGCTCGTCGCCCATTACGGCTTTCTTGTCGACGTAATTTTTCCAGGCTTTATTAAGCACGTCCTCATAGATAATCTTGTCCGGATCCAGTAGCCAGCTCAGAAAGGCTGAACGTCTCTCGCGTCGCACTCTTTGAAATAACTCTCCCTCTGGAAGCTCACTGCTTGCAAGACGACCATACTGGGTCGTGGTTGTACTTTTAATTCTCCTTCTCAGGCCCAGATACCGCAGATACCGAAAAGCAACGCCAAAGACATTGGGGTACTCCGTCGGGGATGTTCTCAGTTTCAAAGTGGAGCTTGCATGCACCGCTGACAGGGATTCAGACAAATGGAGGTACCGGTTAATATTCCGACGGTAGTGTTCCAGTATTTCCGGATGATTGTTTACAAAATCTCTTGTGCTGTTTTCAATAGATATGATGGAAGTTACGATGGCATCTTTAAGATTTTGAACTCTGTCACTTTCGCCCGGGTCATAATCGATAATGCCATCGATATTACCCTGCTTGTATAATTCAAAGGGCGACACACCCACTGATTGTGCACACTCCTGCCACGACAGGTTATATCTGCGCACCAGATTAGCCAGCCCCTTTGGGTGAATCGTATTGAAAACGCCCGTGCGCAGAGATAACAGAAGATTGCCAGCGGCCAGAGGAACTGCCCCCCCTGAATATCCTTGCCCAACCACTATTCCAAGGGTCGGAACATCTACATTGCACAATTCTGCAATCAGGCTGGATATTGAATGCGCCTGATTGTTCGCGTTAGCCACCTCGTTGCCATCTGCTCCGGGTGTATCAATGAAGCAAACAATCGGCAGGGAGCGTATCGCAAAACCACTCGCCGTCTTTGCGGCCATCTCATGATGTTCGGGTCCCCAGACACCGGCTGCAAATGCACGGTCCTGGGTAATGAAACCAACCCTTCGCTTTGTCCCCTCAAAGAACATATCTATTTCAGCAGAATAAAATGGTCCGTTTTGCACTTCTTTAATGATGGGAACGTCCAGCGATTCGATTATCTCTTTTGCACCCGGGCGTGTTACTTCTTCGCACGGTGAGACCGTCGCTGCAATATAAGCGTCAACATCCATACTCCTGAGACGCTCTACTTCGATTTCTATCTGCTGTTCAGACAGCAGACCTTTGATAAAGGCCGCTGTTTCTTTTTGCGGGAAGAGTGAAAAATCCTGAGCCAGCTTTTCTGCAATCAGATATAACTGGTCAACTGAAGGTTGCCCCATAAAACTAAATTCCATCTGTCAGTCCGGACCACTTAGTGATACCCGGTAATTCATCAGTTTGACCCGGACAGAGTCGCAAGGTTCAAATACGCTAATGTACTCCAATCACTTCATTCTTTCAATGAAAGGGCACTCAAAAGATCTTATAACTAGTTGATTATAAAAGACTTTAAATCTCTTCTACCGGCAATTTGCCAATCTTCGACCGCCAAACTGCCGGACCGTTGATGTGAACGGATTCACCCCTGGCGTCCACGGCCACGGTAACCGGCATATCAACCACTTCAAATTCATGGATCGCCTCCATACCAAGGTCTTCAAATGCTATGACCCGGGATTCACGAATTGCCCTGGACACGAGATATGCTGCACCTCCGACTGCCATCAGATATACCGACTTGTGTTTCCTGATAGCTTCAATGGCAGCAGGGCCCCGCTCAGCCTTGCCAATCATGCCGAGTAAGCCAGTTTCTTCGAGCATCATCTCTGTAAAACTGTCCATTCTGGTTGCGGTGGTAGGTCCAGCAGGTCCGACAACCTCATCTCTGACAGGATCAACCGGACCGACGTAGTAGATAAACCTGCCGTTTAGATCCACACCATCAGGCAGTGATTTTCCCTCAGAGAGCAAATCACGAATTCTTTTATGTGCGGCGTCTCTACCGGTCAGCATCTTGCCGGATATCAGAATCGTTTCACCAGGCTGCCAGGTTTCCACATCCTCCTGACTCACCGTATCGAGATTTACCCGTCTGGCCCCGGGTCCTGCTTCCCAGACTATTTCCGGCCAATCCTCAAGTTCGGGTACTTCCAAATCTGCCGGTCCAGAACCGTCGAGGATAAAATGCGCATGCCTGGTCGCAGCACAATTCGGAATCATCGCGACAGGTAAGTTGGCTGCATGGGTTGGAAAGTCCATGATTTTTACATCAAGTACGGTTGTCAGCCCGCCCAGTCCCTGAGCACCTATGCCAAGAGAATTGACCTTATCGAACAATTCAAGGCGAAGCTCCTCAACTCGACTATCCGCGCCTTTTTCCATAAGTTCATGAATATCAATCGGTTCCATCAGTGCCCGTTTAGCCATCAGAACAGCCTTCTCTGCCGTACCGCCAATTCCGATGCCCAGCATGCCCGGAGGACACCAGCCTGCCCCCATTGTTGGTACAGTTCGAAGGACCCAGTCAACGATACTGTCTGAGGGGTTCAGCATGGCAAGCTTTGATTTCGCCTCTGAGCCACCTCCTTTTGCTGCTACATGAACTTCCAATTCATCTCCAGGCACCAATTCAACGTGTATAACGGCAGGTGTATTGTCCCGGGTATTTTGTCTTGCACCCGCCGGGTCCGAAAGGACCGAGGCCCGCAGCACGTTGTCAGGCAGTTGATACGCCCGGCGAACACCCTCATTGACCATATCCTCAACAGACATATCTGTTTCAAATCGTACATTCATACCCACGGACAAAAATACATTCACAATACCCGTGTCCTGGCAAATTGGCCTGTGCCCTTCAGCACACATTCGGGAGTTAATCAGTATCTGTGCCATCGCATCTTTTGCAGCATCGGATTCTTCGCGTAGATATGCCTCATTTAATGCCTTGATGAAGTCGGGCGGATGATAGTAGGAGATATACTGTAGTGAGTCCTGAATACTCTGAATCAGATCCTCTTTGGTCACTGTGGTCATGGTGGCTCCTCAAAAACCTGGTACTTTGCAGGTTAAGCTTCCAGTCGTACATCATGGTAAATTTTTGGGCCGCAGCATACCACAATGATGATGATTCAAAGAGCGCATCCAGCCAATACAACCAGGATTCGTCGCCCTGGTTGAGCATCAAGGATGCATGACCCTAAAAAAACTGGGGAATTCAAATACCTTGGCCCGGTGGAATGAGAGTACAATCAACTGTTACTATCAAACCCTGAGTTGTCCTTGTGCCAACACCAAATGACTGATCTTTGAAGCACACTACTTTGAAGCACACTAAAAGTATGGATTTATTTCTCTGCATGCAGCCTGGTCAGTCGAATCAAATAATCAACAATCGCCTAAACAAACAGTATCAGGATAAAACATGAACGACATCTACATAGCCAATGGCGCACGAACACCAATGGGAGGATTCCAGGGTGCCCTGCAGGATCTAACCAGCGTCGAATTGGGATCTGCTGCAATAAAAGAAGCCATTGCGCGTACAGGCCTGGAACCCGGGAATATTGAAGAGGTCATCATGGGTTGTGTGCTGCCATCAGGTCTGAAACAAGGGCCAGCGCGCCAGGCTGCGATTGAAGCCGGTATACCTGTCGAGACCGGGGCAACTACCATCAATAAACTTTGTGGTTCAGGTATGAAGGCAACAATGATCGCCCATGACCTGATCAAGGCGGGTACCAACGACGTAATGGTTGCAGGTGGTATGGAGAGTATGAGCAATGCCCCTTACCTTATGCCCAAGGCAAGAGGCGGCTATCGGATGGGTCACGCAGAAGTGCAGGATTCAATGTTCATCGACGGCCTGGAAGATGCAAAAACAGGTCGACTGATGGGGTCATTCGCACAAGACATGGCTGACAAGTACCAGATGACCAGGGAAGATATGGATGCATTTGCCATCCGGTCACTTACCCGCGCACAGGAAGCGATTACCAGTGGCAGTCTCAAAGCTGAAACCGTGCCAGTGACCTTTAAAACTCGCAAGGGCGAGGTGACAGTCGTCGATGACGAGCAACCCGGAAATGCAAATATCGAGAAAATTCCAACCCTGCGACCCGCATTCAAATCTGACGGG
>CAZJRI010000031.1:976-10385 GCA_964548025.1 uncultured Pseudomonadales bacterium | reverse complement strand
TCGCAAAGGTGGTACGGTGACAGCGGCAAACTCAAGTTCGATATCAGATGGTGCATCAGCGCTGGTACTGGCAAGTTCTGCCGCTGTCGAGAAGCACAATCTAACTCCGATGGCCCGGATAGTTGGCCACGCAACAAATTCAAGACATCCTTCTGAATTCACTATTGCCCCTGTTGGAGCAGTTGAAAAGCTGCTGGATCAGGTTGGATGGACAACCGATGAAGTAGATCTATTCGAGATTAACGAAGCTTTTGCCATGGTAACCATGGCGGCTATCCATGATCTGGGACTCGATCAGGAGAAGGTCAATGTATTTGGCGGCGCCTGTGCGCAGGGTCACCCAATTGGCTCAACCGGATCAAGAATTATCGTCACCCTGATGCACGCACTAAAAACTCTCGGAGGAAGTCGAGGAGTCGCTGCTCTATGTATAGGCGGGGGTGAAGCAACTGCTGTTGCCATTGAATTGGTCTAATCTTTGACCGAATCGTGACATGCAGATTGCTTAAAAGTACAATCGACACAACTTTGATTGGACCATATCTTTAGGAGATATATTTTTTGTCACGCCTTCCCGTAATTGTTGGCTTCGGAGGAATAAATCCTGCCGGGAGAAGCTCCGCCCATCATGCATATCGTCGATTGGTTGTTGATCGACTGGATGAGGCCCGTGCTGAATCGACTTACAGGTCACTGGCAGCATTGATGAATCTTGAATCCATAGACAAGAAGTACATTCTCGACCATACGCTCCTGCGAAAGATAGAAAACAACCTCTTTGATCCAACAGCTATCCGTATCAACACATCTGCTCAACTCGCCGCGGCCGACACTCAGAAAATTTCTTTCGTCATCAAGAATAGTCAACTGCCGGAAGTCGTTCCCCCCGGGTGGGAAATTAAGGCGATTCAGAATTCAAAAGTGCTGGTTACCTGCAGCGACAATCTCGACATTCTGTTCCCGGATCAGCGCGAATCAAGGGTCAAATCAGGTGGCCAACTGCCTTCAGGATTTAATCCGGAGAGTCTTTATCAGTCTCGCAATCACCCAAGGGGATTGCAATTAACCGTCTATGGCGCATCAGATGCCATCAATTCACTGGGTATGGACTGGGACGAAGTCCGGCAGAAAGTACCGGCGGACCAGATTTCCGTTTACGCAAGCAGTGCAATGGGGCAACTCGATACGAATGGTGCCGGTGGGCTTTTGCAGTCTTCTCTTCTCGGCAAACGGGTTAGCGCGAAAAACTGCCCACTCAGCCTCGCAGAAATGATCGCTGACTTTATCAACGCCTATGTACTTGGCAGTGTCGGTACAACCGGTGCAAACGTCGGCGCGTGCGCCACCTTTCTTTATAATCTTCGTCAGGGGATGGAAGATATCCGTACCGGCAAATCCCGGGCGGTCATGGTTGGAGCAAGCGAAGCACCGATCACACCCGAAGTGATTGAAGGCTATCGTACGATGGGTGCGCTGGCGGAGGATGACGCACTCAACAAAATCGATGGCATCGAAGGCCCGACCGACCATACCCGGGCTTGTCGACCATTTGCAGAGAACTGTGGTTTTACCCTGTCGGAGGCATCACAATTTCTTATTTTGTTCGACGATGAATTCGCCATGGAAACCGGCGCCAATATCTATGGATCGGTAGCTGACGTATTTATCAACGCCGATGGATTCAAGAAATCGATTCCGGGTCCGGGTATTGGCAACTATGTCACCATGGGCAAAGCCATGGGATTAGTTCGCTCTATTCTGGGAGAAGATGCCTTGAGGCACAGATCCTACGTACAAGCCCACGGGACGGGCACACCGCAGAACCGAGTCACCGAGTCCCATATATTCAATGAACTGGCTAAGTCATTTGGTATCGAAGACTGGCCAATTGCTGCAATCAAGGCATATCTTGGACATTCCCTTGCCACGGCATCCGGTGATCAGATAGTTGCCTCGCTCGGCGTCTGGTCGGACGGCATCATACCGGGTATAAAAACCATCGACGCTGTTGCTGATGATGTCCATAAAAGTAATCTTGATATTTTACTGGACCACAAAACTGTTGATGCAGAGAGTCTGGATGTTGCCTTTATCAATTCCAAAGGCTTTGGCGGCAACAATGCAACAGCCGCAATTCTGTCCCCTTACGTTACACGTCAGATGATGACCAGAAAACACGGAGAGAAAGCGTTCACGAAAAGAGACCGGGCCAACGAAGACGTACAGCAAAAGGTGAAGGCTTACGATGACGATGTGATCGCCGGACGGAACTCTCTCATCTACAATTTTGGCGTCGGCGTAATCGCAGGTGAGGAATTGACACTGAGTTCCGACAAAATCTCCATTCCAGGTCACAGCAATGCGATCGACCTGGATATTGAGAATCCCTATGAGGATATGTCCTAACCAGGAATTTTAACCGGCAACTCACGAATCCCATGGATGAAATTTGATCGCAGGTAAACCGGATCACCAACAACATCAATCCTGGGAAACCGCTTCAAAATCTCCTCCCAGAGCACATTAAGCTGCATCTCACCCAATCGATTACCAACACAGCGGTGTATGCCATAACCAAATGACAGATGATGTCTGGGCTTTTCCCTGTCGATGATGAAACTGTCTGCATCCTTGATTTCTGACTCATCCCTGTTCCCTGAGATATACCAGATGACAATCTTGTCCCCGGCTTTGAATTTTTTGCCTCCCAGTTCAACATCCTGCATGGCAGTACGGCACATATGAGCAACGGGAGACTGCCAGCGGATGATCTCCGGCACCATTTTCGGGATAAGGGATGGATCAGCAAGCAGCTTCTCATATTCATCAGGATTTTCATTCAATGCCAGCACACCACCTGAAATGGAATTTCTTGTGGTATCGTTTCCGCCGACGATCAAAAGCAGCATATTCCCCAGAAATTCGTTTGGAGACATATCCTTGGTCGCCTCTCCCTGGGTCAGCGTAGAAATCAGATCATCTCCAGGGTTCTTGACTCGTTCTTTCCACACTGCATCGAAATATTCAAAACATCGCCACAATTCCTCGAAACCTTCCTGGGGGGTTTCAAAGAAATCGGGATTACTCAGGTTTTCAACGGTATCTGACCAGTGAATAAGTTTGTGCCTGTCCTCCTGTGGTACATCAAATATCGTCGCCAGCATCTGCCCGGTAAGTTCGACCGATACCTTGCGCACCCAGTTAAATTCCTCATTTCTGGGCAGGTTATCGAGAATATTGCCAGCACGCTCTCGTATCAGACCTTCCAGTTCCTGAACGCGCTTTGGTGTAAAAGACGGAGAAACAACTTTTCTTTGTTCATCGTGTTTTGGTGGATCCTGCATGATAAACATCGGCAGATAAAACGGTGAGTCAGATGCCGGTGTCTCAGTCGGCCTGCCTCCCATACGGATACCACCATTGTCGATGTCTGATGAGAAGATTTCATGGTGGGTGTCAACAAACATGATGTCCTTGAATTTAGTCACAGACCAGTAGGGTCCAAACATACTATCGCTTGTGAGGTGTACAGGGTCTTCAGATCGCAACCTCTCAAAGTAGGGTTTGAACTTGTCACTTTCGAACAGGGAAGGATGAGCCGGATCGAGTTCATCGAGGGGGATGGAAAACGGATCCACATTCACATCGATTGCCCATTTCTCCTGGGCTTCTCGATTGCTCAGCATCATCTGTTCCTGATCGCTGTTTGGTTCGGAATTTCCTGATTCAGACATGTCAGACTCGCTTCAAGGTAAAACAACCATGTTAGATGACTTGGTTATGGATATTCAATCAAATATTGACTTCGGTGATAGCTTGCGGAACAGTAGGCGTGAAGCGGATTTCGAGCATTACCATGAAGGCAATTGTCTACCAGGGTCACAAGTCACTGCAATATCAGGATGTGCCTGATCCTGCCATCCAGAGTCCAACCGATGCTGTTCTCAAGATAGAGAAAACGGCGATCTGTGGTTCAGATCTTCATATTTATCACGGCCCGGACATGGATCGCGGTGAATTCACCCTCGGCCACGAATTTCTGGGCACCATAGATGATGTTGGCAACGATGTTAAACGATTTAAAAAAGGTGATCGTGTCCTGGTTTCATGCACGATAGGGTGTAACGGTTGCGCTCTATGTGACCATGATCTTTACAGCGCATGTGAGGTAACGACAGCAATGGGCCCGCTGACGAATGTCTTTGGGTCGGTTATCAACCCGGGTGGACAGGCCGAAGGGGTCAGGGTTCCTTTTGCCGACACGAACCTTTTCAAAATTCCCGAAGAACTGGAGGACGAACAGGTTCTCTTTCTGACAGATATCCTGCCAACGGGGTACATGGGTGCAGATATGGCAGAGGTATCACCTGGTGATACCGTCGCTGTTATCGGTTGTGGACCGGTTGGCGTATTCGCCCAGTTGTCTGCACTTATGCGTGGTGCTGCAACAGTGATCGCGGTTGACCTGGATGAGGGGCGTCTTGAAAAAGCCCGTCTGAGGGGATGCCGGCCATTGAATCCAACGAAGGAAGATCTTAACGAGGTCGCCAAAGAACTCACAAACGGGCGGGGTGCAGACTCGGCGATTGAGGCAGTGGGTCAACCTGCCACTGTACAGGCTGCGCTCGATGTTGTTCGGGCCGGAGGGAAGGTTGCCGTCATCGGTGTCGTCGGTGCGGACGTGAGTATCAATTTTATTCAAACCCTGTTTGCCAAGAACATAACAATGAGATCGGGTCTGGTGAATCCTCAATACTATATTCCGAAATTGCTCCCCATGATCCAGCAGGGAAGGCTTGATCCGACCCAGATCATCACCCATAGAATGAATCTCAGTGAAGGCGCAAGGGGCTATGAGATATTCGATGGTCACGAAGAAGACGTGCTGAAGGTTGTACTTACCCCCTAGGATTTATCGAGGTTAGCGATATGAGTCACTACATCATTGCGCAGATAGAGATTGTAGACCGCGAGGAATACGGGAAATACGAAGCCGGATTTACGGAAATCTTTAGCAAGTTTGATGGCAGTGTGCTTTCTGTCGATGAACAGCCAAAATTACTCGAAGGCAGTTGGCCTCATACCCGCACAGTGCTTATTGAATTTCCCTCGGAACAATCTGCCCTGGACTGGTATTTCTCTGATGAATACCAGGCATTGGCAAAACATCGATTCGCCAGCAGCAGCGCGAATATTGCCATCATCGCCGGACTTAAATAGGCAATTCCAGTTGGATTAACAACAACCCACTATATTCCCGGGATCAAAAACATGAAAAAAGCAGTCCTGATCATCACCTCTCTTATCGTAATCATCCTTGTCATCCTGGGAGTTATGAATCGCAACCTGATTATGATGGCCTACGGCTTCTATCAACTTACACCGTCAGAGAGCTTTGATGAATCCACCCATCCAGGTGAACCAGACTATGCCGATACCAAATGGTGGGCAGGACTACCTGATCGTTCTGACGAAGTGGATGTCACACCTGCGGCCGTAACGGATAACCAGTCTGCTGCTCAGGTAGATGTTTTCTTTATCCATCCAACCACCTACTTCGAACCAGGAAATGGCTGGAATCAGCCACTGGACAATGAATTGGCCAACCAACGACTCAAGTTAGGCGTGATGAAGGGTCAGGCCAGTGCATTTAACGGTTGTTGCCGAATTTATGCACCCAAATACCGGCAAGCGGCTATTTCGGCGTTTATGGATCAGGAGAGTGGGCCTAAAGCGCTGGATCTCGCTTATGGTGATGTTAAGAAAGCATTTGAGTACTTTCTTGCAAATCATAACAACGACAGGCCGTTTATTCTTGCTTCCCATAGTCAGGGTTCCTATCACGCAGTCAAACTGCTGGAGGATTACTTCACTGGCAAGCCCCTGCTCAACAACCTTATCGCCGCTTATCTGGTGGGCGGTCCGATGACCGAAGATCATCTGCAAAAGACACCTGATATCCCCCTATGTGACTCACCCACAATGACACATTGTCAGATTAGCTGGAATACAGTGAGTGCAGAAGCTGCTGATTTTGGTGCCGAGCCAAACCACTGCGTAAATCCACTAAACTGGAAAGCCAATGGGGGGCAGGCTACCCACGAGGATAATCAGGGTGGGGTCAGATTCACAGAGGAGAATGACAATCCGGATACCGATCCCAATGTTGTGGACGCAACCTGTTCAGAGGGACGGCTCGTTATCACCAAACCTGCCGAAGGCTATGACCAGATGTTCATGGGTGAGGGCAATTATCATATTTATGATTACAGCCTTTTCTACATGAACGTCCGAAACAACGCTATAGATCGCACCCAGGCTTTTTTAGGCAAGTCCGGAGACTAGTTACTGGACTACCCGGTTAGTACTGACAAAAATAATGGCTGCTTTCCTGGCTGGGTCACGGACCCGAATCCTGTCGGCAGCCTGTGATCACTCCGGATCAATATAAACGGGCGGTCGTTCCTCGAAGTTCGACTTAACTGCTTCAACCTGATTCGGCTTACCAATCAGTCTGCCCTGCAGACTAGCTTCAAGCGCCAGGCCTTCTGAAACCCCTCCGTGCCAGGTCGTTTCAAATAGTTGTTTTCCAAAACGTATGGCATTGGGTGATTTCGATGCGATTGTCTCAGCCATCTCCATTGCTGCTTCAAGCGGAGAGTCATCCACACGGGTAACAAAACCCAGCTCAACGCCTTCCGGTGCTTCTACAATTCGCCCGGTAAACGTCAACTCTTTCGCCACATCCAGGCGAACCAGATCCTTGAGGGTCTGTGTAAGGCTACAGTCGGGTATCAGGCCCCATTTGATTTCCATCACTGAGAATTTCGCATCAGGTGCTGCAATTCGAATATCTGCGCCCATGGCGATCTGAAATCCACCGCCGTAAGCAACGCCGTGAATTGCAGCAATGACAGGAACAGGCACCTCCTTCCACACCATGCCGGGTCTCTGTGCCGGGTTACCCGGGTAATTACGCCCTGAGAGTCTGTCACCCGCTATGGGTTGTCGCTCAGTCTCTCCGGCCATGTTACGAAAACCGCCAAAATCAAGCCCTGCGCAGAACCCGCGACCGTTACCGGAGAGTACAACCGCGCGGATTGATTTGTTGTCAATCAGTGACTCACCTGCTTCTGCAATGGCATCGAACATTTCCGTCGACAGAGAATTGTATTTCTCCGGCCTGTTTAAGCGAACATCTGCTATGCCGTTTGAGCTTATATCTATGGTAACGAGGTCAGTCATTGTTCTTTCTCCTAATATCCTAAACTGGCGCTACTACATCACGATTTTGTTTACACGGTCAATGACATCGGGCTAGTTTTTCTTTAAACAGCCAGGCACCTGCTATACAAGCACTTCCTCTCATTGGTATTCTTCTTCTGTTTCGTTTTTTAACCTCAGGTCCAATTGGCGATCAAACACTAAGTAGACAAGGAACTCCCATGGCAGAATACATCCCCCCCTCACTGGATTGGGTGCGCAAACAGGTAGAACTATACGAAGGCAGCGGCGGTACAGAAGGCAGCACGCTGCTGGACACCGGCATGCCCTGCATCATCGTCACACATACCGGGAACAAAACGGGTGCAATTCGAAAAATCCCGTTGATGCGGGTCAAGGTTGACGACGGCTATGTGCTGGTTGGGTCGATGGGGGGGCAACCCAAGAACCCTGTCTGGGTATACAATCTTCGGGCAAACCCTGACGTTCAGATACGAGATCAGACAGAAGTGACTGATATGAAAGTACGTGAAGTCACCGATGATGATGAACGTCAAAGATTGTGGGATGCCAGTGCGGAGGCCTATCCGCCCTACATCGATTACCAGGCAAAAACGACTCGCAAGATTCCTGTGTTTCTTGCTGAACCGGTCTGACTACTCTGATTGGAACATCGGGTCTCCTCCAAAAAAAGGATCAGACCCGAGTGGCGTTTGCTCGAAACTTGTGATTCCCAATTCGCATCGGGAAGATGGTATTGGGTTTCAGTCAAGTCCAAAAACAAACAGGGTGCGCCCACCAGTAATTACAATTCGCTGCCTGCCATTTTCACCAAATGACATTGGATTGGTCCTGATCGCCCCGCCAGTCTGAAAATTCCACAGCGGCTTACCTGAGTCGGCAGCCAGCGCAAAGATATTGCCTTCATTGCTGCCACCGAATACCAGACCTCCGGCTGTTGCCATCACACCAGCCCAGGGCGGTGAGAGCAACTGGAAATCCCACTTTCGTTCTCCGGTTAGTCCGTCCAGTGCCCGGATATACCCTGCGGCAAGATCACCAGATGCTGCCTGTTCACCGCCGCCAAGGTAGGGCTTGCCCATTTCATATTCCACCTCGGCTTTATAATAGGTTGCACCCATATGCCTGACAGCTACGAAAAACCTGTTAGTGTCCGGACTATATGACGGGCTGAACCAGTTGGTTGCACCCTGCAGACTCGGCCAGATGAAAGTGCCCTCTTCAGTCGGTTCCGTATTCTCTTTCACGATGGGCCGTCCGTCCGGGTCAATGCCATCTGCCCAGGTTTGTTTGGAATACTCTTTACCCAGTAAAAACTCTCCCGTTTGTCGATCAAGCAGATAATAAAAAGCATTGCGGTTGGCGAGGGCGACCAGTTTTCGCTCACGCCCCTTAACCTTTCCGTCAATCAATATCGGGATCTGGTTTGCGTCCCAGTCATGGGTATCGTGAGGTGTGTACTGAAAGTGCCATTTCAGTTGGCCGGTTGAGGGGTCAAGGGCAATGATGCTGCAACTATATAAATTGTCACCTGGCCTGACATCACCATTCCAGTCCGGTGCCGGATTTCCCACCGTCCAGTAGAGGAGATTCAAATCGGGATCATAGGACCCTGTTAGCCAGGTAGATCCACCGCCTATACGCCATGCTTCCCCTTCCCAGGTATCACTGCCGGGCTCACCGGGTGCAGGGATGGTATAAAAACGCCACGCGAGTTTGCCCGTCTCTGCATCATAGGCATCAACGAAGCCACGAACTCCGGCTTCAGCACCGCTGATGCCGACAATAATCTTTCCGTCAACTGCAAGGGGAGCGAGCGTTAAAGCTGCACCTGTCTTATTCTCTGCGACAAGATTACGCCAGCGTTCTGCACCGCTTGCCGCATCCAGGGCAACCAGATAACCATCCAGCGTTGCAACAAATACCGATTTATCCAGCAGTGCAACACCTCTGTTAACGGCAGGGAATCCAATGTGCAATACATCTGCCGGAATCTTTTTTGACCATGACCAGAGTTTCTTCCCGGTACCCGCGTCAAGCGCGACAACAGTACTGGGGGGTTCTGTGAGATACATGATGCCATCTGCCACCAGAGGTGTGGTTTCAACCAAACCTGCGCCAGCGAGCGATGAAGGGGGCATCTGGTATGCCCAGAGCACATGAA
>CAZJRI010000031.1:0-966 GCA_964548025.1 uncultured Pseudomonadales bacterium | reverse complement strand
GGAGACATTTTCTGCTGTAATCTCACTCAGCCTTGAATAGCGCTCGGACCTGAATGTACCCGAATAAGTGAGCCATTGATCAGGCTCAGCCGCTGCACTGACCAGGCGGTCATAGGAAACATCAGCAGAGGCGTTCACCATATAAAGCAGGATGAGAAACTTGGCTAACCTCTCCTTGACGAACTTCGCAATCATAGGGGCTCCTTTAATGACATCAGATAGGAGACAATGTCGTTGAGATCAGTCTCACCCAACTCAGTCCCTGGCATAAACGAGTGGCCAAAGCGTTTTTCATATTTCGTCAGGTCATCTTTATCAAAACTCAATAACAAACCGCTCATATCACGGATCTGAATAGAGAATGCATCCTCATTGATTCGAATACCTTCCAGTTCCTGACCGCTGGTGGTGGCGAGATGAACCGTGAGATAACCCTGGTAGGCACCTGATAAAGGCGCTGCGCCACTCGGCATGGTAGTCGCCGGAGCCATCAGGGCTTCCTTGAGGTAAGCGAGTCCTCGCTGATCTCCAATACTGGTCAGTTCCGGTCCGATGGCTTTACCCACACCTTTGACGATATGACATCCAAGGCACGCCCCGCTTGTAAACAATTCAGCACCACGATTTTTGTCACCCGGTGGTAAATCCTCAGGCAACTGACCAAGAAATCTCACGTAGGCGGCCAGTTCCTGAACTTCCAGTTCACTCAATATGCTACTGGGCATGCCTGTTCCCGGTATTCCCCAGTTGATTATCGTTACCAACGCCTCATCATCTACGGCGTGTTTCAGTCTCTTCCTTTTGAGGTTAGCCCCTTCACCACCCGCACCATCTATACCGTGACACCTGGCACACTGGGTTCTGAATAGTTTTTTACCCTCTGTGACAAGTTGTTCTTCGTCTGATGCTGAGACAATAGCGGTAGCTGAGAGCGTTAGTACGATCAATCCCACGGCTACCAGGCTT
>CAZJRI010000030.1:21611-40595 GCA_964548025.1 uncultured Pseudomonadales bacterium | reverse complement strand
GGCTGACTAAGACAAGACTTCCTGGGGAAAGTGTTCGATAAACTGCTCGGCTGTCCCTGCCCCAAGTGCCGTATTGTAATGTTGCTTCCAGATATCACCCAGGGCATCAAGATCAGCGGGATCGTCGGGCCAGGTAAATGTTCGGCGCCAATAGACCAGACGTGCGATGACTGTTGCATATTCAAGATTTGTTGCAAGCTGTGCATCCGGGTCCGAATCTGAAGGTATAGTACCGAGCACGAAATCCCTGAGTGTCTCCCTGAACGCAAGATAATTCTCATCAATATCTGCGCGGGTATCAGGTTCAATCTGATAAATACCTCTAGCCGGTCCACCGATCTGATGGAGTCGCGTATGACCACCCACTGTTGACTCGTGAGCGGCTGTGCCTATAAGAAGATTTACGGCGGCAGGATTCATCGCCCCCCCTATAACCTCGTTCATTTTAATGAGTGTCGGCTCAATCACGATTGACTTAAGATCCTGTGGGTTTATCAAGGTTTCATCCTTTGAATCGATTTTGTGACTTCTACACGCTTGTACTGAGGTGGAGCTGTTATGCTGGCAAATTGAGAGCGATTACTTTACATTGCCAGCTCACCGCCAATCTCGACACTGATCATTTATCAGTAGTTGTAGATCAACAGATGTAGCCTCAACAAAAAATTATACTAATTAAATTGGAAATCATCCTCAACATCATTTTGCCGGTATTTGGTCTGGTCTTCATAGGATATCTTTCGGGGATGTTTAACTGGATCAGCGATGCAGGCATTGAAGGCTTAGCAAGTTTCGTCTTCTCTATCGCCATCCCCGTCATGTTATTTCGAAGCCTGGCGATTGCCACCTTGCCAGATCAGATTCCCTGGGAATTTCTGCTTGGCTACTACGGCACTACCCTGGGTCTTTTCGGGCTATCTTTCTTTGGCGGCAGAATTCTCAGGTTAACTGCCACCGAGAGCAGTGTATTTGCCATGAACAGCGTATATTCAAATGCTGTTTTACTTGGAATACCACTCGTTCTCGCAAGTTTTGGCGAGCAAGCCACCATTCCACTTTTTATTATTATCTCAACTCACGCCGCTATTCTCTTCTTTATCACGACGTTCTTCGCTGAATCAGGGCTGGTCACAAAAGACCAGGGCAACCTGGCTGTGACGACACTCAAAGTGCTACTCAAAAACCCGATCTTTGTTGGCATTATTCTGGGCCTGGTCTTCAATCTCTCAACCTTGAACCTGCCGCATATCGTCGACAAAACGGCAGCTTATCTGGGTGGGGCAGCTCTACCCTGCGCGGTTTTTTCGATCGGCGCAACTATCAGCCGATACAGGATATCTGGAGATGCAGGTAACATCAGCCTGGCAGTACTTGTCAAAAACCTGCTCCACCCTCTGTTGATCTGGATCGTCTGTACCTGGATTCTTAATCTTGATCAATTATGGGCAGGGGTCGCTGTCCTCCTCGCCGCCTGCCCCACGGGAATAAATGCTTATCTGTTTGCAACCAGGTATAATGTCATAGTGCAATCAACAGCAACAATTGTTGTATTAAGTACTGCCCTGTCAGTGCCTGTCATCAGCTTCGTCTTATTCCTGTTCGTGACCTGATTCCTGAACTCTCTCGACAAGAGCATGATCCTATTCAAGCAGGTATACTGGTCCTTTAGTCAGCATTCAGTAATACATGAGCGAAGCAGGTCAGGATAAATCAACAACCGAACCATCTCTGCCGATGGCACTCGTCCCCTTGTTCGCACTTGTCGTTATGCTCTCCGGGTCAATCTATCTGTTCGGCGATTCAACTACCGGCGGACCAGGTCAAATAGCACTCATCATTGCCGGTGTGCTGGCTGGTCTGGTCGGCGTATTAAATGGGCACACCTGGCATGAACTCGAACAGGGTGTATCAGATTCAATCAAAAAGGCACTGCCAGCAATCTTCATACTGCTGATGATCGGCACACTCATTGGCCTTTGGATGCTGGCTGGTACAATTCCATTTCTGATCTACTACGGGCTTCAAATACTCGTACCCGAGGTATTCTACGTCGCTTGTGTCTTACTGTGCGTGATCGTTTCCATATCTATCGGCAGTTCATGGACGACCGCCAGCACGGTCGGTGTCGCGCTTATTGGTATCGCCAGCGCTTCGGGTCTGTCTATGGAGATCACTGCGGGCGCGATCATCTCCGGTGCTTATTTTGGGGACAAGTTATCTCCCCTCTCTGATACCACAAATCTGGCTGCCGCCGTTACAGAAACAGAATTGTTTGAGCACATACGATTTCTTCTCTGGACAACAATTCCAGCGATCCTGATCGCCATTGTAGTTTTCTCCTATTTTTCCTTTGCAACATCGGCAGATGTTGATCAGACGAGAATCACATCCATATCCACATCCATTCAGGAAACCTATCATCTAACTTCTCTATTAGGTCTGCCTCTGCTGGTTACGCTAGCGTTAGCAGTGCTGCGACAACCTGCATTTATTGCACTTCTTCTTGGTGCACTGACAGCCGCGCTTGTCGGTTCCCTAACACAGGCACATCTCTTCTCCGAGCAACAAGGAGCACTTGTGGCGTTGAAGAATATATGGCTGGTTGCTGCGAACGGTTTTACATCCTCAAGCGGTAATGAAGTTCTAGATAGTCTGCTATCCAGGGGTGGGATGGAAAGCATGCTGAATACAGTCTGGCTGATTCTTTCTGCGATGTTTTTCGGTGGCATGATGGACCGCTCAGGCGCATTAATGGTTATCGTCCGCTATCTTGTTGTCGGTGTAAGTTCAGGCGGCGCCCTGATGCGACGAGCAGGTACCACTGCGCTCGCCGCAAACCTGATCACATCAGATCAGTATCTTGCTATTGCTCTTCCCTCACGAATGTTTGCAGACAAGTTCAGTGATATGAAGCTTGAATCAAAGAATCTTTCAAGAGTCCTGGAGGACTATGGTACTGTCACCTCGGTGCTGATCCCATGGAATACATGTGGTGCATTTATGGCGGTTACATTAGGTATCGCTACTTCAGATTATTTTCTATTCTGTATCTTTAATATCGCAAGCCCCCTCATTTCGTACGCATTCGCTCTTGCAAACTTCAAGGTCGAACCATTGACATCTTTAGCGACCACTGCCTGAACTGAACTCACCTCGACTAAATTAATACTATGGCACAACCCAAATTAACAACGGGCGACGTGAGTACAGGACTTTTTAACCTGACCCTGCCCATGATCCTGGGGATCTCATCCAGCCTGGTCGCTGCAGCATTTGAGACCTATCTACTCGGCATGATAGGGACTACCGAATTAGCTGCATATAGTTTTACCTTCGCTGTTGTGGGCGCTCTGGGTTCTCTTTCGCTGGGAATTTCGATTGGCCTGTCATCCGTATTGGCCAGAGCCGTGGGCAGCGGTGATCAATCCAGGGTAACCAGGCTGGCTACTGATGGAATCATCTTATTGGCAGCCGTAATGACGATAGTGACCATTCTGGGATTGGCTACCATCAGACCCTTATTTTCGATGATGGGGGCCGATTCAGAAACCCTGGACCTGATTGAGAGCTATATGCAGGTCTGGTATTTCGGTCTGATCCTCTTCTCTCTTCCTGCGATGGGCGCCAATGCACTTCGTGCAACGGGTGATGCACGAATTTCCGGTTCAATCATGGTGGCTGGTGCACTTTTACAGATGGTCCTGGATCCAATTTTGATTCTTGGCTTGCTCGGATTCCCAAAACTCGGCCTGCAAGGCGCTGCCTGGGCAATGTTCGTCTCCCGCATTATCCTTTGTGCAGTCACTTTCTATATCCTTATTTACAGAAAGCATCTGATTGTTCTGGTTCGAACCTCCACGCAACAAATCTGGGATTCATGGAAGCAGATTCTGGCGGTCGGATTGCCCGCGGCTGCCACAAATCTGATCGGTCCAATTTCGACCGCCATTATCGTAAGCTTACTGGCAGCTTATGGTAAGGAAGCCGTGGCAGGATTCGGCATTGCATCCAGGGTTGAAGCTCTCTCAATCATTCCCCTGTTTGCACTTTCAGCCAGCATTGGCCCCTACGTTGGACAGAACTGGGGGGCGAACCTCAAGAACCGCGCTGATCAGGCCATGAAATTATCGTTTGTCTGGTCGCTTGTCTGGGGATTCCTGGTTGCACTTGTCTTCCTTAATTTCCACACTTCAATTAGCGGTTATTTCGAGGACGATCAACTGGTCACTCAATACGCCGGTCTGTACCTGATGATAGTCCCTGTCAGCTATGGCGCCTGGGGAATTCTGATGATGGCAAGCGCAACCTTTAACTCGTTGGGAAGGCCGCTGGTCTCGACATTCATGTCTGTGGTCCGCATGTTCGTGATTTATGTTCCCCTGGCCTATATCGGCCAGTTGTACTGGGGCGTAGGCGGTATCTTTGGCGCAGCAGCCCTGTCTAATGCAGTCATGGGTCTGATTGGCTATATCTGGAACCGCAGAACTTATGCTTTATCAAAATCACCGAAATGACTGAAATGACCCAGTCACTGAATTGGGCAGGGGAATGATCGACAACTACTGGTAGAGATATACAATGCGGCTCAGCGCACATCAGTTAAGCAAGGGTATTAACTCCGTTTTAATCCCTGTTCAATCATTCTCCGACGGTTCTCACGATTTTCTTCGCCCATGCGTTTGAGAAGTTCCCTGTTGGATTCATCGACCCGCATATAATTACTGCGCCAATCTTCTCCACCCTGCCACTTAAGGCTACTTAGCCGGGTGACAGGGTTCTTTGAATCCCGAATCATCCGCAGCGCCTGTCTGACGGTTTCCAACTGTTCCTCTTCATCATAGGGATGCCCGAGGGGATTACCGAGAGGGAAATCAACATGCCGGTATCTTGGCACACCGCAGTGTTCAACAATATCAATTGCAGACCCGACGATTACCGTTGCAATACCACCTGCTTCCAATATTCGAGCCGTCAAACTGACGGTCTGATGACAGACAGGTCAGAGTGGCACGAGAATGGCTATATCAACCTCATCCTGTTGGCAAACCTCAAGAATTTTTGGTGCATCACTCTCAATTGTATTTCTCTTGCTGTAATCGGTGGGTACAAAGTGAAAATTTCTGGCAATGCTACCAACATGTCCTTCAGCGGTAAGTTTCTCCAGGGCCTTGAAGGGAATATAACTGCCTGGATCACGGGTGTGGGTTGCTTCTTTATCCCAGGATAGCTCATCTGTTCGAAATTCATCCGGCATTGAATCCATCTTGTGAGACGATGCTTCCCTGGACAGCTTGGGGATTGAACCATTTGGTACAGCAGTCGTTACGAATGTTACTTTCGAATCAGCAATCGATTTTTCTGGCTCATGCCATGGAATCTCCGAATATTCCGCCCAGTGGTAAGGTTTCTCAAAACCCTGCGCAGCGTAATACTCGCGTGATCGTTGCATGTAATTGACTGGCACCTGTTTATTCATTATCGCTCCAAAATCACCCCATCGAGTTTTTCAAGGTATCTCTCATGCTTTCTGATCCTGACCCGTGACAAGAGGAATGCAGCAATCAGAACACTGATACCCATGATATGAAATTCCTGGCCGCGCGCCAAATCGCCCTCCAACTGCCCATATATGGATGCCCCGATGGATCTCGCCAGATTTGACCATGCCATGTAGATTGCAAACTGGGTCGCCGAGACTTTATTCCAGCAGATGGTCATATGCAGCGCGATAAAACTGATGAAAATGGCCTGCCCAAACATCGCCTCCAGACAGAGGATAACAAGGGGAAAGTAGGCCAGTGTCCAGAACGGAACAGTGAAGCCTGCCACCAAATATGTAATCCCCAGTCCAATCAGTGCGATCACGAAGACACTTTTTGCGCCAATTCTGTCTATAACAGGCCCCAACGCAAGCCCGGCAACAGCAGCAATTGCGCCCATCATCGATGTCCAGTATGAATACTGCGTGCTCTCGATTCCCAATTCCTGAACAACAATGACTGGCGCAGCCACAAGCCAGAAACCAGCCGCCATACGCCATCCAAAGGTTACGATGATCAGCATCAGACTGGCCTTCAGGAAAAGGACCCTGTTCAGATTACCTAAAATGCTCCTCCAGTTTTCTGCCTGTAGCTGAATTGATCTACCGGATGCCTCCCCCTTCGTCCAGGGAAGTAGTTTTTCACCGCGCCTTTCACGGACAAGTATCCCCCAGATGAAGATAAAGCCGATGCCGAAGGTCAACAGCAACGCTGCACCCACAAGGCCGAAACTGATCAATGCTGCAGCAGATATTGCACCGGATATGGAATAGCCTGCCACCTGCCCAAATGCCATAAATGAATTTGCCCGTCCTCTTTCATCTGCCGGTAAAACATCAATCGCCATACCATCTACTGCGACATCCTGTATCGCGGAGAAACAATTCACCCCGAAAGCAGCCCATGTAAGTAAAAAGATGTTATGGACAGGGTCAGGCACCAGTGCCAGCGTGATCATTGCGAAGACCAGGCCAAATTGAGCAGCGACTACCCATGAACGCCTTCGCCCCATAGCCAGAAAAGAAAACCGGTCCATGATTGGCCCTGCCAGCAGCTTGAACCCCCAGGGTAACCCTGAAATTGCAACAAATTGGGCGATATCACCAGTGGCAACACCCTGCTGCGCTAACCACGCAGGTAAGGCAATGGAGATCAATCCAATTGGCAATCCCTGTGCAATGTAGTAGACGGCAAACGAGGCGAACCTCAGATAGCGATTTTCTGCTAAAAACCAATTCATAACGTGTCTTGTTTTTATTAGTATCCTCAGACTATCAGATAAAGTACGGAAGACTCATATGGTTGATCAGAAATTTATTGCTAACGATCCTGAGGAAGTGGGTATCGACTCAGAAAAACTCAATGAACTACTGACCCGGGTGCAAAAAGAAGTAGACGATGGGTTGTTACCCTCTGCGCAGATTGCCATTGCCCGGGAGGGCAAATTGGCAGCGTTTGAGACCTATGGTGAAGCACCTGAAGACGCCCTCTACTGTATCTTCTCTGCGACCAAAGCGATCACATCTGCTGCCGCGTGGCTTCTGATTCAGGAGCAGAAGCTGGACGTGAATCAGAAGGTTACTTCGGTCATTCCCGAGTTTGGAGAAAACGGAAAAGCTGATATCACGATTGATCAGCTATTTACGCATACCGCTGGTTTTCCTCATGCGCCTTTCAGACCGGTACTCTGGAACGACAAAGAAGCGAGATGCAGGAGATTCGCCGACTGGAGGCTTAACTGGGAACCAGGCAGTCAATTTGAATATCACGCAACCTCTTCAATGTGGATCATTGCCGAGATCATCGAGAGAATATCAGGCTAGGACTTTGACGCTTTCGTTCGTTCAAGAATCGCTGAGCCACTCGGTTTAGATGATATGTGGGTAGGGACGCCAGAGGAATATCATCACCGGGTAGCCGAAGTCGTACATGTAGGTGATCCCTTAACTTCTGCAGACTACGAAAGGTTAGGCATTCCGGAACCTCCTGTTACCGAGGTAACTGAGGACGCATTAACTTCTTTTAATACGAGTGAAATCAGAAAAGTACCGGTGCCAGGTGGCGGAGGCATAATGTCTGCGGCTGAACTGGCACTTTTTTATCAGGCGCTTAACAATGATGGCAGGTCACTTGATGGAAACCAGATCTGGGATCCTGCGACATTAGAATTCGCAAGAACCGTACGAACTGGCAGTCTGAAAAACCTGCTCGACGGGACCCTGGTAAATCGCGCACTCGGTGTCATTATCTCGGGAGATGAATCGCGAAACTTCAGAGGTTTCGGCCATGTCAATTCACCGCTTGCGTTCGGTCACAATGGCGCAGGCGGTCAACTGGCCTGGGCAGACCCGGCAACTGGTATCAGTCTCGGATATTGCACCAGCGGGCATGATCGCAATCCGATCCGCCAGGGACGTCGTGGTATTTCTATATCCAATCGTGCCGCAGACTGCGCCTTGTAAGAGAAGCCATTCAATAATGGAGGATCTCGAGTTCAATCATTAATGACACGGGTTCAAACCTTTTCCAGATCGCTGACGTCAATAGAGCTGATACCACAGTTTACGACAACAAGTGAGAGACGAGTATATGCTGGAAATGAATGGGATATCCAAAATCTACAGGACAGAGTCTGTTCAAACCCGTGCCCTTGACAAGCTCGATCTAAAAGTTGACCACGGTGAATTTGTCGCCGTAACCGGTCCCTCCGGTTCCGGCAAAACCACTTTTCTTAATATTGCGGGTTTGCTTGAGACGTTTGATTCCGGTACTTACAGGCTGGAAGGTCACGACATCAGCAATCTCAGTGACACTGAGCGATCCCGTATTCGAAATCAGAAGATCGGGTTCATTTTTCAGTCATTTAATCTGATTCCGGATCTGAATCTTTTCGACAATATCGACGTACCCCTGCGTTATCGAAAACTACCTGCAAAGAACAGAAAAGAGCGCATTGATCGCGCATTGGATCGGGTTGGCTTAAGCTCCCGACACAAACACCTGCCTTCACAACTATCAGGCGGGCAACAGCAAAGAGTCGCTATCGCCCGTGCACTTGCCGGTGACCCCCTGTTTCTGCTGGCAGATGAGCCTACAGGAAACCTGGATACCCAGATGGCTACCCAGGTTATCGATCTGATTCAGGAAATCAACGAAGCAGGTACAACCATCGTCATGGTTACTCACGATCCCGCATTGGCGAATCGTGCTCAGAGGAATATACAGTTGTTAGACGGACGGGTTGAAGTTGAAGAAATGGCACCGATCGCAGTTAACAGCTAGCCCGGGTAACTAGAATAGGATTCCCCCATGATCAGTTACTATCTGGCAAATGCTTATAGAAATATCAAGCGAAATCCCGCCTTGTCATTACTGGTCGTATCGGCCATAGGTATTGGTATTGGCGTCTCTATTACCATGCTCACTCTCTACTATGTTATGGGCAGCAATCCAATACCGCAAAAAGAAGGAAAGATATTCGCAGTACAACTTGATAGCTGGAATCCTATTCGTCCCTTCGACAGTGACCGACCGGAACGAGCGCCACATCAACTTACCTGGCGAGACTCAACTTCATTGTTAGCCGCTAAAAAAGGTGTCCGCCAGGTAGCTATGTACGAAGCTCAACTGGTAATTCAAAAGGATGATAAACAATCTCCAATTGAAGCAAGAACCCGTGTAACGTCCTCTGATTTTTTTCAGATGTTCAATGTGCCTTTCATCTATGGTGGCGGTTGGACAGAACAACAGGATACCAGTGCGGAGCAGGTGATCGTTCTTGATAGAGCAACCAATGAACGGTTGTTCGGTGGTGAGAACAGCACAGGTAGACAGATTACCGTCAATAATCGCATCTTCAGAATCACCGGCGTTATGGATCACTGGGAACCTGTACCTCGATTCTACGATGTCATCGGCGGCGGCATTCAGCAAGTCAGTGAGGTATTCATCCCGTTGTCATTGACGCGCCCGATGGAACTTACTTCTGCCGGTAGCGACTGGGGCTGGAAAGCTGAGGATATAGTTACCTTTGATGATTGGCTGAATTCAGAATCCGCCTGGATGCAGTATTGGGTAGAACTGGATAGTTCCTTTAGCAAAAGCAGCTATCTGGCCTATCTGGACGCTTATACAACCGAACAAAAAGCGATGGGACGCTTTGGCAGACCACTCAACAATTCAATCCACACCGTCTCAGAGTGGATGCAATATCATGAGGTCGTCCGACAGGACGTGAGAGTTCTCCTCGGACTTGGGTTTCTGTTTCTTATTGTCTGCCTGCTAAGCAGCATTTCGCTCCTTCTAACCAAATTCAACGGATTTACCGGTGAAATGTCATTACGCCGCGCACTCGGAGCAAGCCGTATTCAGATCGTTCTGCAGAACCTTGTTGAGGTTGCCCTGCTTGGTGCAAGCGGAGGACTGCTGGGTCTTGTATTAACTCAATTCAGCCTCAAAAGTATCGAGAAAGGTATACAAGACGCGCCTGCGACATTATTCCAACTGGACTGGACCATGATCGGTGCCGCGATCAGTATCGCTGTTATAACCAGCCTGCTCGCTGGAATTTACCCAGCGATAAGATCCTGTGTTGTTTCACCTGCCTACCAACTCAAGTCGCAATAAGCCAACAAAACGGGATAACAAAATGGAATTTCGACCAATACTCAGTGCGCTGAAATATCATAAAACGAGTACTCTGCTTGTTGCACTGCAGATAGCCGTCAGTATTGCCATCATCGTAAATGCGATGTTTATCATCAACCAGCGGGTCGAAAAAATGAATCGCGACAAAGGCATGGATTCAGACAACATCATCGTCGCATCGATAAGGGGTATCGATAGCACCTATGAAGCTGAGGCTAATATTACAGCCGACCTGGAAATGATCAGAGGACTGCCTCAGGTGCTCGATGCAACAATTGCCAATCATGTCCCGCTGTCGGGTTCGGGTTCAAGCACCGGACTCAGAACGGTTCCTGATGAAAATCTTACGGCCATCTCCACTGGCCGCTATAGAGTTGATGATCACGGTCTAAATGCCCTGGGTGTCAATCTCGTAAGAGGACGAAATTTCTACCATGAAGAAGTGGAAACATGGATACCGGGTAAAACAGAATCGTCTCCTACGAGCGTTGTTATCGTCACCCAGGCGATGGCAGACAAACTGTATCCTGACACTGATGCGCTGGGCAAAGCCGTTTACTGGGGCGATATGCATCCATCAACCATCATCGGCATCGTTGATCATATGCAGGGTTCTTGGGCTGGCTGGGAAGGCCTCAATCGAAACACCTTTCATCCTGGTATCGCTGCTTCACGTTTTGCCCGCTATATTATTAGGGCTAAACCGGGTCAACGAGATCAGCTATTGCCCATCATCGAGAAGAAACTTGTTGAACTGAATCGAAACCGGGTCATACGATCAGTCAAAACCCACGAGGATATTGTCAAACGTTCCTATCGTCTGGATCAGGTGATGGCTTATGTGCTGATATCAGTCATCGTTCTGCTGATTTGCCTCACAGCACTGGTCATCGTGGGGCTGGCTTCCTATCTGGTCAGCCAAAGAACCAAGCAGATTGGAACCCGGCGTGCTCTGGGTGCTACACGAATCGATATCGTTAGGTATTTCTTGATTGAGAACTGGATTGTCACCACGATCGGTGCGATTGGCGGCTGCATTCTCACTCTCGCTGTTGGCTACTGGCTTGAAACAAGCTTCGATTTACCCAGACTGGATTTCTCTTATCTCGGGATTGCAGTAGTGGCGCTGTGGATTCTGAGTCAACTGGCCGCATACCTGCCAGCCCTGAAAGCGTCAAATGTTGCCCCTGCAATCGCAACCAGAACTATATAAGGTAGTGAGGATGCGCTAACCAGAAATCAGATGCGCTCCCGAATAACTTTTACTGCTGGCTCAGGATCTGTTTTCGGTACTGATAGGGTGACAGTTCAGCCCATTTTACGAACGCCCGTCTGAAGTTGGTTACTTCTGAATACCCGAGCAGGTCCGATATCTCCTGAACGGAGAGGTCGGTCGTTTGTAAATACTCCATGGCGAGTTCTTTCTTCACATCATCCAGAATTTTCTGATAGCTGGTTCCGAGTTCTTTCAATCTCCGCCTTAATGTCCTGGTACCGATGGATAAATGATCTGCAATGACACCAAGTTTAGGGAATTCACCCGGTGTACTGAGTAACAGGTGGCAGATTCGGGAAACGAGATCTTCCTCAATCTCCATCTGTACCAGGAGTTTTCGACAGGCATCTTCGCAACTCTTGGCCGTATCCGAATCTGCGGCAGCCAGTCGTTCGTCCAGATACTTGACATCAAAGCGATAGTCGCAGTAAGTACTGCGAAACTCTATATCACATTTGAATGCTCGACGATAACGATCTAGATGAGCCGCTGGATCATAATTTACAGAAATCTTTCTCGGTTGGAAGGGTCTGCCAATCAACAATGAAATAAGCGGTGCTATTCCCATAAACAGATCTTCTACCAGATACTGACTTACCACACCACTCGTTAAGAACCGGTCAAGGCGCAACACGGCTTCATTGCCTTGCCTTAAAAAACTCACCTCGTACATTGCCCCTGCCATCTTGTGATACTTAACGGCAATCTGAACTGCCTTTTCCAATGTGGCGCTGCTCATCATGGCATATCCCAGGAGTCCAAAATCGGATATGGATACCCTGGCCTCGGAATCCAGCCAATAGCCCGGATCTCCCTTCAGGTTGAGAACATTTTCCAATTGCTGAATTCTTTGACGGTAACTCACTCGCTGGTCGGATTCGTGAAGCGCTGACCTTGCAATCCCGGTATTTGCGAGAATACTCTCAACTGAGAATCCCTCCGGCACCATTAAATCAACTAATGATGATACGGTTGTCATTGGAATCGCGCGTTTGTCGAGGCTGTAATTATGGAACATTGATTAAGTGATCAATTCTTGAACCTACAGTGTCCTAAATTGATCAATACATGTCAATTATTGACCTTTTTCAGTCAGCTTCTCTGAGTTGGGTGGGCAGAATTCGCCTAATACCATAACAGCCATGCGCACGGACCCTGTCTATAACTGAACTGACGAATTCGATCGAAACACCGAGGGCATTACCAACCAGATTGATACGCAACCTGTCTTCATATTGTATTTCGCAGCATGCGTGAGTAATAAGAAAGGCTGCTTCTATTATCTGCTGCTTCCCCTGAAGGTTAAGCCCACTAGCAGATGATGACAGTATTTGAACCATGTCCTCATCTCCGGTTTCTACCGCGGCAAGTTCCTTCAAGATTTCATCATCGTGGAATTCAAAGCCTGTCACCTTGATACAGATGTCGCGAACAATATCCCTGTAATCCTGCATGCCATAACCTACCTGATTGTAGATCAGTACACGCTTGACCAAAGCGACCTGTGAAGGTACATCCGCTGGCTCCTCCGTGAAGGAATTATTGCATTGATCACAACGCAGATAGTTGGCTATTTTTTCAATTGGTAGCAGGCGAATGCCGAACAGACAAAAATAATTGGTTTCAACCACATGACTAAAGGGTCGTTGCTTACCACAAACACCACAGTTCTTGGGTTCTACAGCTTCTGATCTACTGTGAATCCTTTCACCGAATAAAAAAATCAATTTCTTGCACCCTTTGAATTTGCGTAGCTTACTACATTCAGATTAGCGACTCATTACCAAAATGCTAGCGAGGCTGCGGCTTTTACGACACACCAGCTTTTTTTGCTTACAGGAGGATAACGCTTGTCACAACTCATCGCTGCTGCCAACAACCTGGATCAACACCATCTTTTAACGCCAGGTAAAATATCCAGGTCAATCTGAGTTACTATAGCAGCTCAGTCATCTGGAGAATTAGAAAATGAAGCTATTCATCACCCTGATTTTAAGTGTAGGGCTATGCAGCAGCGTCTTCGCCGCTGAGGAATTATCTGCTACAGAAGCAAAAATAAAAGCTGCACTGGAAAATGATCGTCGACCGGAAGCAGATACCAAGCGAGACAGAAATCGTCTCGCCGCACAAACGCTTAAATTTTTCGGGCTCCGTGACGACATGAGGGTACTGGAGCTACTACCTGGCGGTGGCTGGTACACGAATATTCTCGGTCCGGTCCTGGAGGAAAAGGGAAAACTCTATATCTCCATAGGGGCTGAAAGGATAGCCGAGTCCATCAAAGGTAAACCGGGTTTTGCATCCACGGAGCTTATCCCATTCGATCGGGAGAATTTCGTTCGAACACCTGGAGCAAGAAGAATTAGCGTCCCTGAGTTTTCATTCGGAATTAAGAAGATAGATCTGGCGGTTACATTCAGAAATCTTCACAATTTTAATGAAGAAGGCCGTAACAACATGAATAAGGCCGTCTTCAAGACGTTAAAACGCGGTGGTCTGTATGGGGTCATTGACCATACAAGAAGACATATGCAGAGTGACGGCGCTGAAGTCTGGCGTCGTATGGATCCTGTGCAAATGATCAAGGAAATTGAGTCAGTAGGATTTGAATTCGTCGACTTTTCAACCTTGCATTATCGACCTGATGACGAATTGATGTACGAAGTTGGGCGGAAAACAGTAACAGGTAATACCGACAGATTTACCTTGCTGTTCAAGAAACCCTGATACACGGATTCCGGCTTATCACTTCAGACGTTTAAGTTCCTCAAGCAGGTCATCCGGACAACATCTGGATCTGATATCGACATCTGCAAATTGATAAGCCACCGTCCTGTCCTGGGAAATCAGGTAGGTAGCAGGAATCGGCAGGGTCCAGTTCCCCGAATCATTAATTTGGTCAACCCTTAAATCCCAACTTTTGAACAAATCAATCTCATCCTCGCCCAGTTCGTAAACGATGTTGAACAACCGGGCGATCTGATTGTTTCTATCGTATACCGTCTGATAGTGGCTCTCCGATAACTCGTCATTCTGCAGATCCTGAGGAGAAATCGCCAGGTAATAGCATCCAAGTTCTTCCAGTTCTTCCTTGATTGACGAATAGGCTTCGAGTTCCGTCTTACAATACATGCACCAGAAACCTCGAAAAAAGTTGATGATTACCGGCCCGTCTTTGAGTAGTGCATAAAGGCTTGTGTGATTGTTGCGACTGTCAATAAACGTGAAATCCGGTGCGGTCTCACCGATTTGCAGCAGTTGATGCATAATACCGCTGCGTCGCAGTCTGGCGGTTGCCCGCGTCATAACCGCCATCTCAGGTGTTGGGATCTCATCGCAATGTGCGTTACGCAAATCAGCTAGTTTTTCCAGAAAATCTTGTTTCGCCATAAATCCTTTCTATTATTCCCTTTACCCGTGTGAATCGTCGGTTTTAATCGCCTTGCCAATATATTATATTCAATTTCTTTCTGTTAACAGACTAAATTTTCGTACGCTTTATTCGCACCAGGAATAGATTAATTGGACAGACTAGCTGCAATGAATATGTTCGTGCGGGTCGTTGAGACCGGCAGTTTCTCTAATGTCGCGAAGGAAATGAACAGCACCCAGCCCACGATTAGCAAGAATATTGCAGAACTGGAGTCATGGCTAGGAGCAAAGCTGCTGAATCGTAGCACCCGCAGCCTGAGACTGACCGACACAGGTACTGACTACTACGAACGCTGTGTTGCCATTCTGCAGGACGTCGAAGAAGCAGAACAGGTAGTCGGGCAACTTCAAACCCAGCCAAAGGGTCGCGTCAGGGTCAGTACTGTTGTGGCTTTTGGGCGTTTACATATCGTACCCAGGCTTTCTCAATTCTTTGACCTGTATCCTGACATAAAAGTTGATATCAGGCTAAACGACAACGTGGTCGACCTCGTCGAAGAAGGCGTGGATGTGGCATTCAGGATGGGCACGCTCGAGGATTCAACCCTCATCGCCAAGAAATTGTGCTTCAGCCCGATTGTCACCGTAGCCTCCCCTGAATATCTTAAAAATAAAGGTATCCCCCAACATCCAAGAGAATTGAGAGACCACGATTATGTGAGTTATTCAGATGGGGCTGCGCGCAGGGAGGCCGCGTTTCAGGATCATGGTGAACCCTTCTTCGTGCGTACGGATGGATCCATTACAACCAACAATACTGAAGCATTCAGGGCTGCCCTGCTCTGTGGCCTCGGAATATCCAGAACACCCCGTTGGCTGGTCGGAGATGCCATTGCCAACGGCGAGCTGGTAACTATCCTGGAGTCATATCAACCTGATCCACTGGATATCTATGCTGTCTATCCTCCAGGGAGACATCTGCCATCCAAAGTCAGGTGTTTTATCGATTTTTTTGCCGAGCAGTTAAAGGATTGTTCTAAAATAGGCGGATGCTGACTAATCTTCTGAGGTCATGACTTACTCGAGAATTGATTTCATTCCCAGCATAAATACAATTATCCAGACTAGCTTAATATCATCCTGATGAACTCGGCTATAGAATCCTGTGGCTGCATGGGTTGATTGTCAGTCGCCTCAACAATCAAGGCAACGAGCATTACCCAAACAGATATCAACAATACCGTTATGCCATTAAATAATCTGTGCTTTGAAGTATGACTGTCGAGACCTAACATCTGATTCACCTGCTAGTTCATTATTCGATGAGTATAGTCTATATATTCTATGATGAACTTTAATCACCATTTTTCGAATATCTTAGATTCATCTCAAGAATATGTATTTGGTGACAAATTTCTGACAACTGGGGGGAATATATGGATAAAGTATTATATTTCAATAGCATGAGGCATATATTTCTAGGAATTAATCGTAATCGAGTTATCTAAACTAATAACGAGTTGGAATGAAAACCAAGAATTTATCCAGTTTGGGTTGAGTGAGGGTATTAATTGTCGCTGCTGGATCAATACTCATTAGATTTTTCGCTTCCGATCAAAGGGATTTAATCAGCAAATCGACCTCTTTCTTGCCATTTTCAGTCCTCTGAGTGCCCACCGATACGAACCCCAATCGTCTATGCAGCATCTGAGATTCGGGATTTGGTGGTTCAATGTTCACTTCACAACAGAGTCTCGGGATTCCAGTCGCCGTGGCCAGTAACTCCAATTCCGCGTATAGCTTCGTCGCCATTCCCATTCTTCTGAATGCCGGTGCCACAATGATTCGATCAATGTAGAGAAATGAATCATATTCTTTTTCAAACCACTGATAGTTTGGACTGTTGTAGGTCTCACCGGGTCGTAAGGCAATCACAAATCCACCAATCCGCCCATCGTCATCACATAGCTTGTTAAAACAAAAGGCCTGGCTTCTGAACGCCGATATATCAATCTCACCTATTGAATTTACATGTGGGACTGAAGATTCATTTAAAGCGAGGAGTTCAACATAGTCATCTTCTGTTACTTTGATAAAATTCAACTTTCATTCCATCCGGATGCAAACAGCAACAGGCTATAACAGATAAAGTTCATTGGAAATGCGTCAATTACAAATATGGCTTCCATAGATGTCTCACCAGTCATATCAGGCAGGAAAAAAATTAGGCAGGAAAAAAAATTGATGAATATTGAACCTGAATCCACCCTATCCCGTCTTTATAACCAGTGATCAAACAAGTCGATAAAATTTACGATGAACTCCTGGTAATGCGATGTCAGGGTGGGGAACAAATGGCTTTTGAAATTCTCGTACAACGTTGGCAAATACCCCTGGTGAAGTTTGCGACAATCGTGTGCAGGAACAATGAGCTGGCAAGGGAGGCTGTCCAGGACTCCTGGCTCGCAATCATTCGCGGAATAAAGAAATTGAGAGATCCGGCTCGATTCCGTCACTGGGCTCTGCGCATTGTGCATCATAAATGTGTTGATCTGCTGAGGCAGCAAAAACCAATCGGTTCGACCCCTGCAGGCAGTATAACTGGCCGTCATGAGTTGGATTGTTTTGAAGACCAGGAAGAGATCATTACCATTCTGGGATCACTTAACGATGCACATCGTACCGTTCTGGCGCTTCACTATCTTCAGGATATGGGCGTCGCAGAAATGTCAATACTGCTGAATATTCCTGACGGTACGGTTAAGTCCCGCCTTCACCATGCACGTGAAGCATTCAGGAAAATCCTTGAAACAGAAGAGGCTTAGGTTATGAAAAATCTAGACAAGAAAATTGAATCCGCTCTGAATGATGCGACCAGATCGATTGGGATAACAGACGAACCGACTGTACTCGAAGATATTGTTGGCACTTTTCAGGGGCAATACAAAGGGCTCATGGTCATAGCAGGAGTCAAGATGGCTGCTGCGGCAGTGCTCACGGTATTCTCCATCTATCAGTTCTTTCAACAAGAGAGTCAGATGGCAATGATAGCCTATGCATCCTTAGCCATCGTCTGTACCCTTACCTATTGTGTGATATACCTTACCTTCTGGATATCACTGAACAAACATACGACCGACCGTGAAGTTAAGCGTTTAGAGTTGCAAATTGCACTGCTAATTCACAAACTGGAGTCAAAAGAAGAACTGGCTTCTTAGATGATGCAACTTCTTTCAGTATCAGGACAATCAATGAAACACTTCATCAGTACCTTAATAATCGCAGTTTTACTGCTGAGCACTATCCCGTTAACGGCAGCAGAAAATGAACGTGCCATCAAGATCATCGATGATATGGAAGATTTGTATCGGGGCAGATCAAGCAAGGCCACAATGACGATGATTGTGGAAACACCACAATACCAACGAACGATGAAAATGCAGTCCAGTGCCAAGGGTAGGGAAAACTCATTTATCAGAATTCTGGCACCCAAGAAAGATAAAGGTATCTCTACACTGAAACTGGATAAAGAGATGTGGAACTTCTTTCCGAAGATCAACAAGGTCATCAAGGTGCCACCTTCTATGATGATGGGTTCGTGGATGGGAAGCGACTTTACCAACGACGACCTGGTTAAACAGACCTCTCTCACCAGTGAATACAACCTTGCGCTTGAAGAATCTGATACGCTCTATACGATTGTTTTAAAACCGAAATCACAAACAGTGACGGTATGGGGCAAGATAGATTATGTTGTTAACAAACAACATATGGTACCTGTCGCACAGAATTTCTACGATGATGACGGTGAACTCATCCGTAAAATGGAATTCACGGAGATGAAAGACTTCTCTGGCCGGATGATTCCTTCAAGACTGGAAATGATTCCCCTTAATAAGACCGGTCACAAGACCATCGTCATCTATGATGTGCTTGAATTTGATCCGCCCGATGTAGATGATTCAGTTTTTACGCTTCGCAACCTAAAGAGTCGATTCTAATGCTTCTCCTTAAACTCGCGTTCAGAAATATTTTCAGGCAACGACGCCGATCACTCCTGACGGCGTTGAGTATCGGCGGCGGATACATACTCTGCACACTCGCGCTATCGATGACCATTGGTACATTCGAGGATGCCAAAGATATGTT